>JAAOXY010000109.1 GCA_018221065.1 Candidatus Aenigmatarchaeota archaeon
GAATATCCTCCAAAATCATTGCATGAATTGAAGGCATTGATAGATGAAAAATTAAAAAAACATTATGATATTGTTAAGATATTCAATTCTGGAAGTTTTCTTGATGAAAAACAAATACCTAGAGCTTTTAGAAAATATGTTGTTAAAAAATGTGAAGATCATAAGGTTAAAACACTTGTTATTGAATCTCGTGGTGAATACTTTAATGATGATTTCTTTGAAGATATGAAGAGTGATTCTGTTAAAGTGACTATAGGCATTGGTTTAGAGGTTGCTGATGACAAGATTTTAAAGAAGATTAAGAAAGGCATGACAGTAAAAGATTATGAGAATTCTGTTAAGAAATTGAAGAAAAACGGATTTGGTGTTAGAAGTTATGTGCTTGTAAATGCTCCTTATTCTGATCAGAAGACGTTAGACAAAACAATAAAGATTGCTCTAAAATATTCGGATTCTATTTGTATGATGAATTGGTTCCCACATGGTAAATCTGAAGCATTTAATCTTTGGATTAAAGGTAAGTGGAAGCCGTTCTCTGAAGATGATTTCATTAAAGCTACTAAGAAGTTCAAGAGTAGAAAAATAGAAAAGTTTTACGAAGAATTTATCTTTACCCCGAGGTTTCCTATGGAAAAACAAATCTGGATAAGAGGTGCGGGTAAGAAAGAGTTATTGCATCCTTATTTTGAAGTATGGCAAGATTTTATTGTTAGATTCTATAAACCGAATAAAGATAGAAACATATTATTGTTTGTTCCTTGTGCATTTAGAAAACCTTATTCAAAATCTAGATTACACAGAGCTATTACTGGTACATTGAGAAGAGTTCCTAATTATGAAAAGATACATGAGATTGTTGTGAGTAATCCTGGTGTTATACCTTTTGAACTGTCAAACAACTATCCTTTTAACAAATATGACTGGCCTGAATGGGAAGAGACGCCAGCTGTTAAGAAACTTTATCTTACAGTTATACAAGAAAGGACAGAGAACTATTTGAAAGCTCACAAAAAGAACTACAAGAAGTTTTATTGTTATATTAAACCAGGATCAGAGAGTTACAAGGCTGTTCATGCTGCTTGTAAGAATCAGAAAGTAAAATTAGTTGATGCAATCAAAGAAGAAACTTATGAATCAATTAAAAATGAAAGAAATCCTATGTCATTGCAAAATGCTCTTACTGATTTGATGAATACACTACTTGGTTAATTCTTTCCAGTTCTTTCTATAATGTGCATACTTTTTTTCGAAGTGTTCTCTTGGCGTAACTTCTATTTCAAGTTCTTTGAACCTTTCTCTTAGTTCTTCTAAACATTTTTCTTTTTCAGCTTCAGAACAAAGTTTTTCTAATTCTAAAATGTGGCCATAACCTTTTGTATAATCTATACAGACTTTAACACCCTTCCAATCGAATTGATGTCTATCTCTAAACCATTTAATTTCAACGTTCAGACCAATACCGTTAAGTAAATCTTCTAGTTTGTCGAAATCTTTTCTATCTACTTTAATTTCAATCTCTTCTCTAGCTTCATCATGTACCCTACCTTTTTTCAACCAGAGTTTAGCATACTTCTTAGACTGCTGTATTCTTAGATCTTCTTCACAGTCAAAATAACGAGATTCTTGATAGTCTCGTTTTGTTAGTTCTGCATTTTTATTAAAGAAATCTAGAAGTTTGTCATATTGTTCTTTTGTTATGAAACTTCTCAATTCAGCTTCGATGTTATTCATATTATAAGATAGTAGGTATTTTATTTAAACTTCTGTTTCTAAGTGTTATAGATGACTAAAAAGATTGAACTTCTTGCACCTGCTGGGGATTTTCCTAGCCTAATTGGTGCTGTTGAAGCTGGTGCAGATGCAGTATATTTCGGGCTCAAAGATTTCAATATGCGACAAAGTGCTAAGAACTTTAGTATGAAAGATCTTACTAAAATAAACAAGATATGTAATGATAATAATGTCAAAAAATATCTTACTCTCAATATAATTATCTATGATAGTGAACTGAAAAAATTAGAATCTTTGATAAAGAAGGTTCGTGGTAAAGTTGATGCAATCATATGTTGGGATCTTTCTGTTATTGGATTGTGTAAAAAATATAAAATTCCTTTTCATATTTCAACACAAGCATCTGTTTCAAACTCTGCTTCAGCAAAGTTTTACAAAAAACTTGGAGCAGAACGAGTTGTTCTTGCTAGGGAACTTAGTCTTAAACAGATAAAGAAGATTGGTAAGATTGCAGATGTTGAATGTTTCATACATGGGGCTATGTGTGTTTCTGTTTCTGGGAGATGTTTTACTTCACAGTTTCTTAAGAATAAAAGTGCTAATCGTGGAGAGTGTCGCCAATTCTGTAGAAGATCTTATGTAATAAAAGATGATGCTGGCAATGAATTAAAATTAAAAAACAATAAAGTTATGTCTGCAAAAGATCTTTGCACATTACCATTTATTGATAAATTGAAGAAAAGTGGAATTGTAAGTTTTAAAATAGAGGGCAGAAACCGTTCTCCTGAATATGTTAGAACTGTTGTTTCTGTTTATAGAACTGCTTTGGATAAAAAGCTAAATGATAAAGATACTAAGAAGCTGCTTGAGAAATTGAAAACTGTTTATCATCGTGATATGTCATCTGGATTTTATTTAGGATTACCAACATCTGATGATTTTTCAAAATCAAATTTTGGAGAATCTACTGAACGTAAAATGTTCATAGGAAAGATTACAAAGTATTGGCCAAAGTCTGGAACTGCAGCAGTTAAATTAAATGCTGGTACTTTGAAATTAAAAGATGAGGTTTACATTATTGGAAACACTACTGGGATAAAGAGAGTAAAAATTAAAAGTATTGAACGTCATAATAAAAACATTAAGACTGTAACAAAAGGAATGACTGTAGGAATTAAAGTTCCAAAATGTAAAAAGGGTGATGATGTTTATATCATCAAATAATCTTTATTCTAACAAATAACTTTGTTTGAGGAACATCTTCCTTGACTGGCACTCATTGCCTCAGATTGAGATCCATAACAACTTCCTTCACAATAATACCTATGTGTACTCGGGCAACAAAAACCATTTGAGTAACATTCTCCTGGACTGCATTGATTTGATATAGTGGTTGTAATTACGGTTGGTCTTATATATTTTTCACATACAATGTTTTCAACAACAAATGTTTGTTTGTTAAACATATCTGGTCGTTCTGGAATTTCTTCCTGGTTTTCTGTTTTAAGAACAATATCTACAAAAGCATCATCATAAACAAAACTCTTACAATATAGGTAGTTTCCATCGGTTGTGCATGTAACAACATTTCCGTTTGATTCATGATATCCTCTTAGAACATATGCGCCATATCTTGAATCGTGTGTGTATTCATTATTGATTAATTCAATCGGACATTCAATTTCTTCGTCATCTTGAATTATTTCTTCTTTAACACAACCACTAATAAAAACAATACCAATTATTGAAAATAATATCAAAATTTTAATATATTTCATATTATCCATTTGCCGTTTTTCATTATCAATTTTCCATCTAAGAATACTTTACCATTCTTTCTTAGGTCCTTTACAATGTCCCAATGGAGTGCTGATTTGTTTGGTTCTCCGCATTCTTTGTAAGCCATACCAAATGCAAAGTGCATTGTACCACCAATCTTTTCATCAAATAATAAATTCTTTGTGAATTTTGTTATCTTTGGGTTCATTCCTATTCCTATTTCTCCAATGAATCTTGAACCTGCGTCTGTATCTAACATCTTTGTTAAGAACTTTTGATTCTTATCTGCTGTTGCTTTGATACATTTACCATTCTTGAATTCACAATAAATGTTTGTTACTTCTACTCCATCTCTAATTGCTGGATATGTAAATCTAATATGACCGTTTACTGACTTCTTTACTGGTGCACCGAAAACTTCACCGCCAGGCATGTTCTCTTTACCGTCATCTAATACAAATGATTTTGGATATATTTCCATTGATAAATCTGTGTCTGTTCCAACAACTCTTAGAACTTTTCCTTTGTTCAATTTGTCTCTAAGTTTTGCAAATTGTTTAGAAAGTTTTTTCCAGTCTTGTAAACATGCAGCATATAAGAAATCTTCATATTCTTCTAAACTCATTTCTGCATCTTGTGCTAATGCGTTTGTTGGGAAATCTAAAGATACTCTTCTCATTTTTGGTTTTGAATTTACAATATAATCTGATATAGAGTGTGTTACTTTGTTTCGTAAAGCTAACTTGCTCGGATCAACATTAGAAAATTCTCTCGTGTTTGTATCTGCACCTATTCCAATGTATGCTTGAGATCTTTTTACGGTATGTTCAAACAATTTTGGAAAATGTGTCAATTGTTCTTTTGATGCATTCTTGTAATAAATATAAGATAATCCTGGTAGGCCTAATCTTAGTAATGGGTAAGCTCCTTTCTTTATTAGCAGTCTGTAAACTTCTTTTATCAGTGGGGAAGCTTCTGGTGAAGAAGATAAAATAACATTATCACCTTTTTTTACATATACAGAATAATTGACTAATATTTCAGCTAACTTTTTAACTCTTGGATCTACCATTTATAATCGCCTCGTGAATTTAGTTAATATTTGTTTACCTTTCTTTGTTAATAAAACCATGTCTTCTATTCTTACTCCGCCGAACTCTGGAATATATGCTCCCGGTTCTATTGTAAATATCATATTTTCTTTTAGAATATCTTTTGAATCTGGATCTAGAGAAGGTTTTTCATGAATATCCATACCAACTCCATGCCCTAGACCGTGTGTAAAGTATTGATTATGATTTAATTTTTTCATATAATCTCTTGCAGCTTTATCTATTATGCTAGCTTTTATTCCTGTTTTTAATTTGTTGATAGCTACTTTCTGTGCTTCTAAAACAATCTTGTGTAATATCTTTTCCTTTTCACCTGGTTTCAAACAGAATGTCCTGGTCATGTCTGTATGCATGTTTTTGTAGATAATACCACAATCTATTACGATGAGGTCTTTTGCTAATATTTTTCTTTCTGTTATCTGATGATGTGGTTTTGATGAGTTCTTTCCTGAAGCTACTATTGTATCAAATGAATACCAGTCTGCGTGCTTTCTTACTTCTGCTTCGAAAATTCCAGCAATCTCTTTTTCTGTCATGTTTGGTGTAAGAGATTCTCTCACTGCCTTCATTCCTCTTACTGTTATCCTTGCCCCTTTCTTCAGAATTGAAATCTCTTGTTTTGATTTTATTGCTCTGATATTCAAGAGTTCTTCTGATATGTCATTATAGCTTGATCTTATTTTCTTTCTTATCTTGTCATATGTTAGAAAATTAAGAAATCCTAGTTCTAATCCTATTTTCTTTGTGGATATTTTTTTCTCTTTTAATATCTTTTTCAGTGCTTCTAATTTGTTTTTTGCCTTTATATCTGCTTTAACCTTGTTTGATACTGAGAAGACATCTATTCCATAATCTCTCACATCTGCTGATTCAAATGCAGAAGATATCATAAATGGCTGTTGATCTTTTGGTATACAGATAATCCCACCATATTGCATATCATATTTATTTAGAATATATCTGATATTTGGTGTTGATGTTATTAGAGCCAAGTCTAATTTCTTCTTTTTTAGAACTTTTTGTATAGTTTCAACTTTAGAAAGCATTATAATAATAAGAAAAAGGGAAAGAAAAAGGTTACGGTTACTTCAGATTTTGAAGTAACACTAATTTGATGTTCTCAGGAACTTGTATTCTTCCTGCTGTTCGCATTGCGACAACATATTTTAGTCCCCTTTCTGAGCATGTTTGAACCAGTTTTTGATCTACTGTTCCATCAATAACCACAACGTCTATATTGTCCAGTTCTTTCATAGCATTGAACACTTCTCGAGAAGGTACTTTTCCGAGAGCTTCCATTTTGCTATCTAAAAAGACTGCTGCTCTTGATCCTGTTAGATCTTCAAGAGTCTCTTTGAACTTTTTCTTCTTTTTTTCATCTAAAAAAGATCTTGTTATTTGTGGTTTTGCAGCTGGTCTTGATGTCGGCTTTGACATTTCTATTCTCTTGACCGTTCTTGTTGGTATTCTGGTTGCTGGCCTTAATGGTCTTGGTGATCTTGAATGACCATTTTTTTCACCAGTCAACATGTGTGTTTCAATGTTGTCTTTTTGGAACTGTACTTTTTCACGAATAGCTTTGAATATCTCTTTCTTAGAAAGATCTTCTACTTCTTTGCCCATTGGTGCTCTTGACACAAAGTCTACGTCAGCTACTGCTGCGAACTCTTTCAATATTAAGTCACCACCTCTATCTCCATCTAAGAAGACTGTAGTTTCCTTTTTCTTAGAAAGTTCTGCAACTGTTTTGCTTATAGACGTTCCGCCTATTGCTATTACATTCTTTATTCCGTTTTTCATCAGTTTTATTACGTCTGCTCTTCCTTCAACGACTATAATAGCATCGTTCTTGTCAATGTTTGGTCCTGCTGGTGAGCCTTTATAATTTACAACTTCAGCAACACGGACTGCTTCTTTAATATGTTCAGAAATTTCTTGTGCTTCTGGCAATCCTTCGTCAAACATACTAGCAAGAAGTTCTTTTGCTCTTTCTATTACGTATTTTCTCTTGGATATTCTAACATCTTCGATCTTTTCTATTCTTATTTTTGCATTACATGGACCTACTCTTTCAATAGTTTCCATACATGCAGCTATCAAAGCTGTTTCTGAGCTGTCTAAAGACGAAGGTATTGTTACAACACCTGATGTCTTTCCGCCCTTTGTACTCATATCAACATCTATTCTACCGATTCTACCAGTTCTTTGAAGCTCTCTCAGATCTAATTCTTGTCCTAATAGACCTTCTGTTTGTCCGAAAACAGCTCCTATAACGTCTGGCTTTTCAACTGTGCCATCAGCGTTAAACTTAGCGTAAACAGTATATTTTGATGTTGCTTGTGCTAATTTTCCCATTTTATCATCTCCTGTTCTATATAGTTTCAAGAAAAAGACCATTGTAGATAGACTGCTGTCTTCTACTGCCCGCATATTGCGGTTAAATCATGAATTTAATATTTGATTACTAGTCTTTCTCTTGTACTATAAATTATTAGGTTGAGGATGTATATAAAACCATACGAAATATAACGGCGTTATATAATCTTGTCCACAGGTAATTCTAATAATTTCTTCTTAGAGGTCTTTCCGCGTACTATTTTGCATGATCCATAGCGTCTAGTAAGCTCTTTTACTATCTCAGAATTAGCTTTATTGTTCTCTGGTGGTGATTTTGTATGAATGATCAGCGTATTTCCGTCTATCTCTAGCTTGAACTTCTTTGAATTCGTATGCACTTTGGCTTCGACTAGCAAAGAAACACCTAAGAGGAGTCATCATCCTTACATTCGCTACACAGCCACTTGTCATCGACATTGTGAAGTATACTTGAGTAATTTCCACATGTTTGACATTCGCCTTCATTCAATTCTTCTACTATTTCTGGCTCAGATGCTATTGTAAGCCTTTCTCTAAGAATTTCGATAGCTGCTGGTGCTACTTTTGCTATTCCTCTATCAGATATCAGACCAACCAACTTACCCATTGATACTACTGGGAGTCTTTCAAAGCCGTGTTGAACCATTCTTCTTGCCGCATCTGCTAAATCTTCATCTGGTTCTGCTGCTATCATAGGAGATTCCATATTTTCTTTAACTGTCTTCTCAGAAGGTGTTAAATCCATGGCAACTATCCTTTTGATTATGTCTTCTCGTGTGATTACACCTACAGGCTTTGCTCCTTCTACTACGACAAGCAACCCGACTTCTTCTTTTGTCATCATTTCTGCTGCTTCTTTGATGTTTTGTCCAGGTCTTATTGTTACTACTCGTGAAACCATTGCATCTTTAACGCTGATTCCTGTTGACATAATCATAATACATTTTTGGTGATTATTAAGCATTTGTATTTTCTGGACATACGACAAATTTAAATACTTGGTACGACACTATGTTGTTATGGATTCAGAAACTCTGGTTAAGGAGAACCTTTCTAAAAGAATAGCGGGAGAAATTGTATTAAGTGAGGATGCTGGCAAGATAATACAGAAATGGAGAAACATCTTCAAGATACCTCAGAGGAAATTAGCTGATGAAATGAAAATAATGCCTTCTGTTATATCTGATTATGAGAATGGCAGAAGAAAATCGCCAGGAATTAAGGTAATAAAGAGAATAGTGGAAGGTATGATAAGACTTGATGAAAAGGCTGGTGGTAAGATAATCAAGGAATTTTCTGAATATCCTACAAAAGCTGTGCTTTCTGATGCTATTATTGATATAAAGGAGTTTGGAACACCTTTGACTGTGGGTGAATTCTGTAAGAAGATTAATGCTAAGTTGGTTGTGAGGCCTGATCTTGAAAATAATAAGATATATGGTTATACAATAATAGACAGTTTGAAAGCTATAGTGGATCTACCTCCGTTGGAAATGGTTAAATTATATGGTTATTCTTCTGGAAGAGCTCTAATATTCTCTAAAGCTAGAAGTGGTAGAAGCTCTATGGTTGCTTTGAAAGTAACTAATCTTAGACCCGGAGTAGTTGTTCTTCAAAATAGTAAGGAAATTGATGATCTTGCTAGGAGAATAGGTGAAAATGAGTCAATACCTATAGCCAGCACCAAGATAAAAGATGTTGATGTTCTTGTTGCAACGATGAAAAGAGAACTTTAGATAGTAAAATGGTATTGTCCGTCTTCTGATGTGTATCTAGACATTCTTCTTTTAGCTTCTTGTAATAAATTGTGTCGTTTTTGATATTGTTGGTGTGATTTACCTGCTAAAAAATCCTGATATTCTTCCAATGCACTTTTTACCATGTACCTAATTGTCTTAAGGAAACTTAAACCCCCACCCCTTTCTTTCGTGTCGAACTGCTCTTAATAAATAAATATAATTATCTTTATATATAATATATAACACTGTTATATGAAATGAAGGTTTGAATATTTTATTCGTATAAAGATTTTTTAGTTCTATAAGAAGAGTTAGGGTAGGGATTTCTGATGGAGTTCTAAAAGAAACCGAGGTTTCTTGATAAAACACTGTAATATTACACTGTTATACATGTTCACGTCCGCTTCCTGTGAACATTAATGTTCACTTTTACTCGTAAAATGATATTTTCCACGTGAAATCATGGGGTTAACGTGAAGACAACTATAAGTATGTTCACGGGACCAATATGTATGTTCAAAGGAAATAGAGGTGGTTAAGTGGTAGTCTATTTGGGTAATATGGAAGAAGAAAAGTTTAATAATATACCATTGTTGGGGGCAGTTTGTCCTATAGTAGATGGTTGCAATGATACACAACTACCTACAGGATACATTTCTTTACCAGAATCTGAAAGAAAGGTAATAGAAGATACAATTCCTTTATTTTTTTCCTCAATTGAATATCAAACAATTAATGGAGAGCTTCATATGGAACCTTCACATTACGATGGACTTCAGAAAACGGTTGTTTATGAAGAAAGTGAAGATGAATAGTATATGAAAAATAGGTGATGTTTTTTGACGCAAGTTTTGCAAGATGTTTTTACAAAGTTCATGGCGAACAAACCGGTGTTTAATAATAGGGATGCACTCAGCATATCTTTCACTCCAGAGAACATTCCTCATAGAGATAAGCAAATAGGTGATCTAGGAAGAATCTTAGCTCCTGCCCTAAAGGGAGGAAGACCAAGCAATGTTTTCATGTATGGTCGGACTGGGACTGGTAAAACCTGTGTGGCTAAACTAGTCGGACAGGAGCTGGAAAAGATCACCAAAAACAATGGAAATTCTATTAAAGTGATATATGTTAACTGTAAAATGAAGAGAGTTGCTGATACTGAATATAGATTGTTAGCTAGATTGATTAAGGAATTTGGCCAGGATGTTCCATTTACGGGTCTTCCAACAGATAGAATATATCAAATATTTTTTGATGTAGTGGATAAGAAGGAACAGACAATTATACTAATTATAGATGAAATTGATGTACTTGTTAAGAAAACAGGCGACGATATATTGTATAATCTTACTAGAATGAATCAAGATATGAAAAAAGCTAAAATTTCTATAATTGGAATAACAAACGACCTTTCTTTTATTGATAATCTTGATCCAAGGGTCAAAAGTTCTCTCGGTGAAGAAGAAATGATATTCCCACCTTACAATGCAGTTCAGTTGCAAGATATATTGAGAGCAAGAGCAAATCTTGCGTTTGAAAAAGATGTGATTAAAGAAGGTGTGGTTGAAAAATGTGCAGCATTAGCAGCACAAGAACACGGAGATGCAAGAAGAGCTTTGGATTTATTAAGAGTTTCTGGTGAATTGGCAGAGAGAGATGCTGAAGACAGTGTTTCAGTTGATTATGTTGACAAAGCTGAAGATAAAATTGATCTAGATAGAGTAGTTGAGATAGCAAAAACACAACCAAGACAAAGTCAAGCAATACTTTGGTGTATATTGAGTTTTGCTGAAAAAAATAAGCATGAGATACAGACTGGAGACGTTTTTAACATGTATCAAGACATTTGCAAGCAACAAGGATTGAAAGTTCTTACGAATAGAAGAATATCAGATCTTATTGCTGAGTTGGATATGTTTGGAATAATAAAGACGAGAGTTATTTCAAAAGGAAGATACGGAAGAACTAGAATAATATCATTGAATGTTTCAGATCAAGTCTTTGGCAAGATGAAGATAGTGTTACAAGAGAACTTTTTGTAGTGTTTAACATGGATTACCTAAAGAAGATAATTGATCTAGGTGTTCTGGTAGAGCCAGATGCAGTTGAAAAGATGAAAACACTTAGTGCAGAAGATCTTTCTAGTGTTATTTCTAAGATAGAAAACGAAAGACCTCTCATACTTTCTGAAAATGTTATAAATCAGTATTTGAAAAAAACTAAAATGATCGTCTTGAAACAGATTAATCCTAAGAGTTCTTTTAGTGTTCAAGATTTTGTTGATGAAATAAATGAAAGATATTCATTTCTTCAAAATATACTTCTTGGAAAAATTAACAATGAAGATATGGTTTCTATAAATAAATGCGGAAGAGGTAGGGCTTCTGTTATTGGAATGGTAAAGAATATAGAAGAAAAAGATGATACTTTTGTAATTGATGTTGAAGATACAACTGGTTCTATACAAACTGTTATTCAGAAAGAACAAGGAAAGAGAATAGAAAAAGATGATGTTATTGCTATTACAGGAAACATTAATAATAAAATACTTTTTGCTACAAATGTCGTGTTTCCAGACGTTCCTTTAGGGTCTCCAAATAAATCAGAAACGGAGACAAGGGTTGGTTTTATTGTAGACCATTCTTTTGAAAAGTGTCCAGAAATCGATGCTGATTATCTTATTTTATACAATTGTGAAAATATATCACATGTGGAAAAAGATTTACCATTTGTCAAATTAATAGTGGTTAATGGTGATAAAGATCCAAAAGTAGACAATATTGATTCTCCGTGCTTGATAGACATAGACGGTATTAAGATATTGTTAGCTATTGGTAATGATTCTCTAAAGACTCTGAAAAAGAGATATGTTATACAGAACAATGCTTTTTTTGCATTAGACCCAGTTCCAGATATTGTGTTTACGGAAAAATCTATTGATTCTACACAGGTAAATTACAAAGGAATAAGTATAATTCAACGAAATAACGTTGTAAACCTAGCTAAAAGAGAGATAAGTGAGATTATACTAGTATAGAAAATGGTTTAAAGATTGGTTTACAATTATGGGTTGGTGTTTTTTGTGGAGATGCAGGTATTAGATTGCGATTATGTTATGCTGAATAACAAACCAGTTGTTAGACTGTTTGGAAAGACCGCTGAAGGTAAGGTTGTCTGTGCATTTTCTGATAAAAAATTACCATACTTTTATATTCATCCACCAAAGAAAGAAATATTCAATGCTTTAGCAGAATTAGAGAAAGCTGGAATGGATGTCGAGATTGTTGAAAAATTTCTTCCAATCGGTTATCAAGAAAAAACTACTAGGGTTTTGAAAATTAGTGGAACAGATCCAAGCAAAGTTTCTGACATGAAAGAACATGCAATGGAATTCGGAACACCATATGAAGCTGACATAATGTTTAAATATAGATTTATGGCTGATAATAAAATAAAAGGAATGGAATGGGTCAGTGTTGAAGGAAAACCAGTTTTTACAAAAACTGTAAAGTGTAAAGCTATTGATGCAACAAAAATAGAACCAATTGGAGATAAAGGAAATGTTCCATTAAAATATTTGGCATTGGATATTGAGTGTATGCCAACTGGGGTTAGAGACGGATATGTAGAAGCTGAGAAAGATCCTATAATAATGATTTCATTTTCATTTTCACCAGCATACAAAGGAAAAGAAACAATGATAATTGTTTCAAAACAAGCACCTGTTGGGGAAGATGTTTTTGGTTTTTCTGGCGAAGAAGAAATGATGAAAAGATTTTTAGACGTTGTTAATGATTATGATCCAGATATTGTAACAGGTTACAATATAAACGGTTTTGATTTTCCTTATATTATAAAAAGATTAGAGGTATTAAATTTACCAAGAAATTTTGGAAGAACAGAGAAACAAGCTTACTGTAAAAAGATGGGAATGTTTTCATTTGTATCTCTATCCGGAAGAACTATTGTTGATTCTTATGATATAATAAAGAATGATCCTTGGGTAAAATTCAAACGTTATAATTTAGCAACAGTTGCGAAAGGAATGTTGGGTGTAGAAAAGTTAGATGTAGAAGGAATAAAAGGAATGCGTAAACTTTGGTCCTCAAACAAAATAGAAGATTTAAAAACATTTGTTGATTATTCTAGAAGAGATGCAGTATTAGCATTGAAACTTGTTACTGATACTGGTTTGCTTGATAAATTTTTTGAAATGGCAAAGTTATCTGGTTTAGTATTACAAGATACTCTTGGTGGACAGACACAAAGATTGGAAAATAGATTTTTACACGAATTTAGAGATAGGAACATATTGATGCCTCAAAAACCTGAAGGAGAGACGATGAAAAAAAGAAAAGAAGAACGTGAAGAAAAAGGACTTCTTGGCGCAACTGTTCTTGATCCAGAAGTTGGTTTACATACAGATGGTTGTGTTTTGGTTTTAGATTTTAAAAGTTTGTACCCATCATTAATGGCTGCATACAATATTTGTCCAACTACTTTAGTTTTAGATGATAACAAAGTCGATTCTTTTGAATCTCCTATTGGTGCAAAATTTGTTAAACCAGAAGTAAAGGAAGGCGTTATACCTAGAATGGTTAAGGATTTTATGACAGCAAGGGATGTAGCTAAAAAAGAAATGGATTCAACAGATGATCCAGAGAAAAAAAGACAACTAAATGCAAAACAATTGGCACTAAAAACTTTAGCAAATAGTCTTTATGGTTATAATGGTTACATACGAGCAAGATTATACAAAATAGAAGTTGCTGGTTCTATTACTGCTTGGGGTAGATCAAATATAATGCAAACTAAGAAACTCATTGAAGAAAATTATCCATATAAGATAATTTATGGTGATACTGATTCCCTTTTTATACAAATAGATACACTTGATCTTGATAGAGCAGAAAAAATAGGTAATGACATATCTTCTTTTGCAACAAGTAAATTATTTGGTCTTGAGTTAGAATTTGAAAAACTATTCAAAACATTTTTGATTTTGGCTAAAAAGAGATATGCTGGATGGGCATTTGAAAAGAAAAGAGATGGTACATGGAAAGATAAAATTGCTATGAAAGGTATTGAAACAGTAAGAAGAGACTGGTGTGAATTAGTTACAGAAACAATGATGGTACTTCTTGAGACTATATTAAAAGAACAAGACATAAACAAAGCTTCTAGATTTGTTAGAGAAACAGTAGCTGATCTTGTTGGTAGCAAAGTTCCAATTGAAAAACTAATTGTTGTAAAAGGTGTTTCAAAATCATTAGATGCTTATGATGCAGTGCAGCCTCATGTTGAACTTGCAAAGAAGATGTTGGAAAGAGACCCAACATTAGGAAGTATGGTTGGTCAAAGATTGGGTTATGTTATTGTTAAAGGTAATGAATTATTATCGAGAAGAGCAGAAGATCCAGAATATATTAAAGAGAAAGGACTTTCTGTAGATTTTAAACATTATTTAGAAAACCAATTAATGCCACCAATAGAAAGAATATTTGATGCTTGTGGTGTTGGTAAGTCTGAATTGTTAGAAGGTTCTAGACAGAAAAGTCTTATGGATGTTTTAAATGCTGGGAGACCGGTTTCTCCTGAGAAGACCACATTGAAAGGATTTGATAATGTTTCTTGTAAAAAATGTAGTTGGTCGTTTAGAAGACCAACATTAACAGGAGTTTGTCCTGAGTGTGGTTCTAAAGTTTATTTTGCAAAAGATGGTTCAATTGGCAATGTTGTTGATATTTCTGGGTGATTAAATGGAAGAGGAAACAAAAAATAAAGAGGGTAGAGAATATTATAAAAAAGGTTTGCATGTTTATGAAATAGATATTTTTGATAGAGATTTTAATTACCAAGATTTAAAAGTAAACAAGAGATCAAAGACTGGCAGATAAGTAATAGATTATTATTGGAACAACCAAACAACCCATACAATGCGTTCTTTTCACTTCAATATAATTTGGTATTAGACCTATTGATATTCCTATTAGTGCTACAAATAATCCCATGATTCCTGCAAAGAAAAATATCATTGTTAACATTAGCAATATTGTTGCGATGTTAATTGTTTTATAATCTATTTTTTTAAGTAAAAATAAAGTTGGTTTTGTTAATTTTAATGTTGCAATTGACGCGAATGCTGATGCAATAACTATTGTTGCTAAAAATATTAGAACATATTCGAAATCTATTGTGATAATTTCACCAACAGCAATTGCTATTCCTGATCTCGCTTTTCCTATTAACCACAGTGCTAATATGGAATAAATAACATTTGAAGTCGTAACAGCTCCTATAGACATTAGAAAATCTCTACCATCACCTTTACCAGATACTTTTTGTGCAAGTATTGTGGCTTGTGCTGAACCTACTCCAGGTAACAATCCTGTTATTATTCCTGCAAAACTTCCAGTAGATATAGAAGTGAATAATCTCTTCTTTTCTATTTTATCCTCAGCTTCTGTGAATTTTTTAGGCAATGATGTTTTCTTGAATATAGATGATAGCAATATTGGAAGACCGAACAGACTTGATAATAACGGAAATATCATAGTGTCTGAATAGTTTAATGAGATCATACCGAGAGCACCAGACATAATTACTATCATGAATGCAAAAATCTTGTTTTTCATACTATTTTCAGTGAAAATCATGTAAGATACTACCAATATTAATAGCCAATGTGTGAGTGGTTTGATAAATTCATACACTGGTGGGATTATGAAGAAGAATAAAGGCAAAGATAATAATGCAAATAACATACCTCCAAGACTTCCTACTACTGTTAATTTTATTGCTTCATATCCTCTACCTTCCATCAATAATCGGTGTCCTGGTAACACACCAAGAACTTCTGCATCTTCTGGTGCACCTAGTAGAATAGAAGGAATCATTGATACGAAGGAATTAACAACACCGGCCGTTAATAACAAAATAGCTGCTGGTAATGGATCGAATAGTAAAAGTATCATAGGTACGAAAATTATTAGATTATTTGGATGTAATCCTGGTATTAGACCACAAATGCTACCAAATACTAAACCTAGAGCTAATGGTATCAACAATTCTATCATAGAAAGTTATTGTTTATAGTGTGTGTAATTTTTCTTGACCACTTCTGGTGGTGTCTTTTTATACTTTAATTCTAAAACATAAGCAGGTGATAAAATGTTCAATATGGGATCAAGACAAATGGAAAAAATGATGAAACAAATGGGTATTCAGAATGAAATAGTAGATGCTGTTGAAGTGATAATTAAAGGAAAGGATAAGGAAATTGTTATTTCAAATCCACAAGTGACAAAGATAACAATGCAAGGACAGGACACATACCAAGTAGTTGGTGAAGTTTCTGAAAAATCTGCTGAATCATTTAGTGAAGAAGATGTGAAGATGATAGTCGAACAGACAGGTGCATCTGAAGAAGAAGCTAAATCAGCTTTAGAAGAGACTGGTGACATTGCTGAAGCTATTCTGAAATTAAAAAAAGAGTGATATCATGAGCATATTCAGAGCTTATGACATTAGAGGAGTTTATCCTACAGAATTAAATGAAGAGCTAGCTTACAAAATAGGGAGAGCTTTTGTGACATTTCTAGGATGTAAAGAAGTTGTTGTAGGTAGAGACATGAGAGTAAGTTCTGATAAATTATTTAATTCTTTAGTAAATGGTTTGACTGATCAAGGTGCTAATGTTATAGATATTGGATTGAGTTCTACACCAATGTTATATTTTGCAGCACATGATAAACAAGCTGCAATAATGATAACCGCTTCTCATAATTCTGGAGAGTATAATGGATTCAAATTATGTAGAAAAAATTCAATTCCTATTAGCGGAGATACAGGAATAAAAGACATAGAGTCGTTAGTAAAAGAAAACAATTTTGAAGATGTTAGTAAAGGTAGTGTAACAAAAAAAGAAGTTCTTGAAGATTTTGTTGCGCGCAATATTGGAGGAGAAAGAATAGAACAATTCTATAAGGTTGTAATTGATTCTGGTAATGGTATGGGTGGTCATGATCTTTTTGTTGCATTATCTAGATTACCAATACATGTTCTTGGTATGAATGTTGAACTTGATGGAAGTTTTCCTGTGCATGTTCCCAATCCAATGAATGAAGAGAATGTTTCTGATTTAAAAGAAGAGGTTGTTAGAGTTGGAGCAGATATTGGTATTGCTCCTGATGGTGATGTTGATAGAATTGGTTTTGTTGATGAGAAAGGACAGTTAGTAAATGGAGATATGATTACAGCTTTGATAGCAAAAAGTATACTAAAAGAAAATCCTGGTAGTAAAATAATGTATGATCTTAGATCGAGTAGATCAGTTAAAGAAGAAATAGAACAAAATGGTGGTATTCCTATAATGTGTAGGGTAGGACATTCTTTTATCAAACAACAGATGAGACAAGAAGATGCTGCGTTTGCTGGTGAGATAACAGGTCATTTTTATTTTAAAGATAATTTCTTTACAGAAAATTCTACATTAGCTTTGATTTATATTCTAAATCTAATGTCAGAAGAAGGTAAAACATTATCAGAGTTAATAGAACCTCTTAAAAAATATCATCAATCTGGTGAAATTAATTCTAATGTAGATAATAAAGAAGAAATGATGAAAGAACTTGAAGAAAAATATTCTGATGGGTTTGTTTCTAAGTTGGACGGTGTTAGTATTTCTTATGTTGATTGGTGGTTTAATGTTCGTCCTAGTAATACAGAATCTGTTTTAAGATTAAATGTAGAAGCTAATACAAA
>JAAOXY010000027.1 GCA_018221065.1 Candidatus Aenigmatarchaeota archaeon
TGGATAAGTTCGTAAATCCACTTTGTAATTATTATACATTAGAAGCTACGATAGCTTATGGGTTGATTCTAGTAGTAGCTGTTCTTGGAATCTATAAATTATTACAGAAATTAAATGTCAAGATTGATAAGAATTTTTTCATTGCTTTGATACCATTCATAATCTTTGGTGGATGGACTCGTGCATTAAGAGACCACGCATTGTATGAAGGATGGTGGTGGTGCTCGCCTCCAATATATTTCATGATATTTGCAATAACTTTTCTAACATTACTTGGAGCAATCTACTTAGATAGAAAATTCAAAATACCATATCATAAGACAGCATTTGTAGTTGGTATTGTGTTATTATTGTATAATCTAACATTAACTCAGATAACAAATTTGTTTGCTGTTCAGATGATTCTTGGAATAACGGCTGGATGGGGAATATTGTTTTATATAATTCATAGAATGAAACCAAAATTATTATCATTAGAAAACACTGCAATAATGTTAGCACATCTTCTTGATGCAAGTGCAACTTATACTGCATTAACTTACTTTGGTTACTATGAACAACATGTTTTACCAAGATTTTTGATAACTATGTTCGGTCCATTGGTTATGTTCCCATTGAAAATCATAGTAGTTGGAGTTGTATTATATTTCCTTGATAAAGAAGAAGACAAGTTCTTGAGAAACTTCTTGAAAATAATAGTATTAATTCTTGGTCTTGCGTTAGGTATAAGAGACTTACTGACGGTTAGTATGTTATGAAATATTTCACAAAGACTCTTGGTATTAGTGGTAGATTGAGACAGAGAATAGAGGATTTCAAAGTTGAAGAGATACCAATAGATTTACCTGAAGGAGATGAATACACAATATTCTGGATGGAAAAATTTAATTCTGATACTAATAGAGCTTTGAAAGTTATATCAGATAATCTTCATGTTGGGGTAAAGCGATTAAGTGTTGCTGGAACAAAAGATAAAAGAGCTGTTACTAGGCAAAGAGTATCTGCTTGGAAAATCCCAGCTGAAGAACTTGAAAGGATAAATCTAAAATATATCAAAGTAAGTGATTTTTCTTATAGTAGTGGAAGATTAAAACTTGGTGATTCTAAAGGAAATGCATTTGTCATAATAATAAGAGATCTTGATATTGAGAAGAAGGAACTTGAAAAAAGAATAAAATCTTTGATAGATGAAATGAAAGATGGTGTTCCAAATTATTTTGGTGTTCAAAGATTTGGTGAAGTAAGACCAATAACACATCTTGTTGGTAAAGCTATGTTGAAAGGAGACTTCGAAGAAGCTATCAAAATATATATTGCAAATGTTTATCCAAAAGAACCTGATGATGCAAAAGAAGCAAGAACATTCTTAACAGAAAATTGGAATCATGATGGTTTCAAAAAAGGATTAAAGATGTTTCCTATGAGATTGAGATATGAGAGAAATGTTTTGGATTATCTTGTAAAACATCCTGTTGACTTTGTTGGTGCATTGAGAAGATTCCCAAGAAACATAATGAAGATGTTTGTTAATGCTTACCAAAGTTACATATTCAATGAAGTTGTTCAAAGTTATATTGAGAAAGGATTAAAAACAGTTCCATTGATTGGGTTTGATACAACCTTGGGAAAGAATGATCAATTAATAAAAGAATTATTGAAAAGGGAAGAAATCAAATTAGAATATTTTATACTAAAATCAATGCCTGAGTTGAGTTGTACTGGTTCTGAAAGAAAAACATTACTAAATGTGAAAGATCTTAAACTTATAGAAATTGGTGAAGATGAATTCAATGAAGGAAAGTTATATGCAAAGATAAGTTTTGCACTACCTCCTGGATCTTATGCAACTGTAATACTAAAAGAAATGATGAAAGACTAATAGACTTCTATGTTAAGATCTATGTCATCACAAGAAATATCTTGATAATCAA
>JAAOXY010000028.1 GCA_018221065.1 Candidatus Aenigmatarchaeota archaeon
GTTCTGGATACCCGATTACAGACCCCTGCTTACAGACTGCGGGGGCAGGCTTCTGGTATGACAAAAATAAAAAACAGCAGTTTATACACAGACACTAATTAGATAAAACATCTAAGAAAAAACGGATCTGTTTTTTCTGCACCCTGACAACTGTTCCCTGTGAACGCTTACCCCAAGGGTGAGGGGAGATTTTATTTGCTTAGTTTTGTACTGGCAAGACGGTTTAAACTGACTCCAGCTTCTGCTGCCTGGATAGCAAGTTTTCTATGTGCTTCTGGTAGAACACGTACCATAAACTTTCCGCTGTACTTTCTATTAGCAATCGGCTCGGGTATTGCTTCACCACTTTTCTTCATATCCTCTACTACATCAGCAAGCACTTTACGAATGCCTTTTAACGCTCCTTCAGGGGTTCTGGATAACCAGCTTAAGCTTGGAAATTCTACACATAACCCTACATATTCGTTATCTTCTTCAGACCAAGTAACGCGGTAGGTATAATGATCATTTTTCAGTGCCATAATTTACCTCCAATCTTTCAATGGCCATAAGCACTTGTTTTACTTGATATGCTTTAGCCTTTCCTTTATTATTCTGAATATTCACCCGCGGGTCTCCCTGCCATGGTGTTTTATATATTCGATGACTGCTTCCCCTTTGACGGGCGTTCCCAAAATAATAATCACAAACCATACACAAGTCCTTGAATCTTACATTTTTAGGACAGTGATTCATTTGTGCGAAAATGTTTTCGATCTTACCCATTTGTTTATTATAGTATCATTAATGATATCATTGTCAAGGTATGCATTTTGAAGAAAGAACTTTTGTTTTGGTATTGGTGAATCAGCTGTATCATTGTCAAGCAATAGATTCAGTCAGGCGTTAAAAAGTAATAGAAAACTCAGGAAAAAGATTCATAAAGTGAAAAATCAGCTTGATTTGTAAATTGTGTAGACCCCACGGATACGCATTCAGTGCAGCTACTTGTCAGAGAATTTTTGATGATGAATGGTGTAAAGATCCAGGAGTCTTCTAATCATTTTCTGATATTGAACATGTTGTTTTTTTGCTTCTTTTTTGAAAAACTCAATACTCGCTTTACTCAGTGTGATAGTAACTTTAACATTTTCTTCTTTGAACGCAAGCTCTTCAGGAGAAGGAAGAAAATCATCAACAATTTTTAGTTTTCCAAGTGGTTCATTAGTATATTTAATTTTCGTCTTCATATATCTTTTTTCCTTTCCGCCAATATCCGGCACCAAATATACGAATGATATTTTTTCTATACGTAAAGCGCACGGTTATGACTCCTTCGTTTACTTTGCCAAAGCAATAGTATCTTTTCTCTTTATCGCTATGGCTTAGGTCTTCAGCTATAATACGATTGGGATCTGCAAAAGCATATTGAGCTATTTCAAAGCTCAGTCCGTGTTTTTTATGATTTTCTTTATTCTTCTTTTCGTCCCATTCGAATTTAGCCAACGCCATATTAAAACAATATCATATATATGGTTAATTGGCAATATAAATATACATATAATAATATGATTGCTGTGGTGTCGCATCTTTACGGGTTGTTGCCCAAATAACCATAGAACATAAATCTGAAAAATAAAAACAAGGACTGAGATCTTCCTGCAATGAGAGAGATCAGAAAAGTTGAAAATATTGAGTCAATATATAAAAAGGTGAAGAATCTTTTTGACGATGAATCAATTGCGAAAAAGGTGACGATATGTAAGCCATAGATTTAATGGAGAGCAATTAAGGGAAATTGGAGCTTGTTTTGGTATTGGTGAATCAGCTGTATCATTGTCAAGCAATAGATTCAGTCAGGCGTTAAAAAGTAATAGAAAACTCAGGGAAAAATTAATTATGCAAGAGATACAAGACCCATATGTCCATTCGCCCCCTACAACATTGTACTTGTTGGGCACCATTTGAGGCACTTATGATATATCAATGGTTTCACCAGCCGGAAATACAGCATAGGTTCGTCCTTTCTTTTCTCTCCTTATATCATTAAGTAAAGCTCCGAAGTACAGAACATAAGATATATCTTCTTTTGTGAATGAGAGTTTCTTGTAAATATCAGTTTGTAATATTCCGGGTGTGTTCTTCACCAGATTTTTTATTTCTATAATAATTTGTTGATAGAGAGGGTTTTCACTTGCGAAACGTGCCTGTTCCTGTTTTAATCTTTGGCCCATTCTTCCCCTTCTACCTGTGTGCAATAATAATTTGTGATTTTTCGATCTGGTAAACCACACGATAGCTATATGCAAACCGTTCTCTAATATTCTCATCACCGATCTCTGGAACGACGCGTCCAGCTAAAGGAAGATTTCTAACACTTCGTGATACATCAAGTATTTTTGTTACAACTGCACGCGCATAGAATTCAGAATCTCTTTCAATATATTCTGCTATTGCCTGAAGATCTTCTGCTGCTTCAGGAGACCACTCTACTTTGTAGTCCATTTACCAAATCGCTTGTCTACTTCTTCTTGTGATATTGTTCCTTCTTCTTTAGCTCTCCCAATACCTCTCTGTACTTTCTCTATAACATAAAGATGATACTGAATATCCTCAATCGTACAATCATCCGGAAGCTTCTTTAGTAATGATTGAACTTCATTTTTTGCTGTATTCATATAACCTTCCTTTCAATTTATAAATATGATACTTTTCTTTATTTTACCTCTTTTGAAATAGTCTGCGCTAATTGCACTAAAATAATCATATTAAAATCCATTATTATTTTGATTACCATATAAAAGCCACCATCTGTAAAAAATAACAGTTGTTAAATCGGGAAGAGAAAAATAATTATCATTTATATAACAAGGCAACCATGCTTGTCAATAAAAATAAACACTTATCAGTAATTCACGGCGA
>JAAOXY010000029.1 GCA_018221065.1 Candidatus Aenigmatarchaeota archaeon
GACAAAAAGGTTTCAAAAATGGTTTCTTTTTATTTGAAATTGGAAAAGACGGAGTTAAAGATTCAATACATGTAATGAGATTAATCAAAGAACATTTGGAAAAAGATATTATGCCAAAAGAACTTCCAGCAGAGTTCTTTGGAATACCACCACAAGGTCCAGATTATGAAAGACAACTTAATGTTATCAGAGATCATGTATTTGACCCTATCAAAGGATTATTATCAGTTCCAGAAGAAGAATATACTTTCTTATCTAAAGCAGCAGCAGATAAAGGTAAGGCAGAAATCTGGAAGAAAGAACAGTACAAATAAGTACTTAAAGTAGTTTTATCATAATTTACATACGGTGATTTATTGGCTAAGAAGATTGGTAAAAAGTTAAGAGAATTTTCAATGGAAACAAGATTAAAATCATCAAATATATTTAAAGATAAAATTCTAGGAATGTTTAAAGGTTACATCAAATCTGTAATTGTATGGGGTTCTATAACTCGAGGAGATTATACAGGAAAATCCGATGTTGATATTTACATTATATTCGACGACACAAAAATGCCTTTGAAAAAATTTGATAGCATAAGGGATAGAGTATATGACGATCTTTTAAAATCAGCAGCTTCAATAGATCCAAGACTTCATCCACAACCAGCAATTGCTTTAACTGAGTTCTGGGATGGAATACGAACATGTCATCCATTATTTTACAATATTGTAAGAGAAGGATATGCAATTTATGATACTGGATTTTTCATACCAATGAGAAAACTTTTAGAGTGGGGCAAGTTCCCTGCAACAGCTGAAGCAGCTGAACTAAGATTCGAAGCTGTTCCAAAAAGATTAGCAAGAGTAAAAAATGTTAAAACTTACATGGTCGCAGAAGATTTGTATTTCTCAATGATGGATGCTACTCAAGCTATTCTAATGTATGTTGGTGTTGGACCACCAGTACCAAAGACAGCAGTAAGAGAAATGAAAAAACATTTAGTAGCTGAAGGATTATTAGAAGAAAAATATGCTGATCTTATGGAGAAGATGGTTTCATTTAGAAAAGCTGTTGAGCACAAAGAATTCAAAGGTCAGATATCAGGAGTAGAATTAGATAAGTGGATTGATGATGCTGAAGATTATATTAACAGAATGGAAAAATTATTAGAAGATTTACAAAACAGAAGAAAAGCTTCAGACATAGAAAAAAGTTATGAAGTCATGGTTAAAGCTTCAGTAGCAGCATTGAAAGCAATAGACAAGTTACCAAAAAATCCTAAGGATTTGCCAAAGGCATTTAACAAACATTTAATTGAGCCAGGTCTTGTGAATCCATTCTACGGAGAAATATTTGGTAAAGTATTGGAAATGAGAAAGATGTTAGAAGATAAACAACTCTACAAGATCCGAGAAAGAGATGTCTACATGAATAAAGAATATGTAAGGAAGTTTGTCATGGATGTTAGAAGAGTTATGGATAAGAAAGGTCCTCTTCCAGAATTTGCTAAAGATGAAAAAGTAGAAAAGAAAATGGCATCTGCTAAAGCAAAATTAGATACAGCTAAAGATGTAGATGAATTACCTGATATCAACCGTACTCCTAAAGTTTCTAGAAAGAAAAGAGTCATAAAAGTAGTCAAGAAAATAGTCAAGAAGTCTAAAAAGAAGTGAATTTACCCTTTAAATCTTTTTCTACCTAATATTCTATACATACTGTATATGAAATGTGATAATTATGCCAGTATTCAGTTTAACAAATCCATGTGAAAAGTGTAAAGATAATAGATATGAATTCATCGAAGCACAAACAGTAAGATGTAGAACGTGCTTTGAAATAGAACATTTCGGTCTTGACTATAGAGAAAGAGCAAAAGAATATTTTCAGAGTTTGGATATAGAAAGAAAACTTGACAAGTTATCTGAAGATTATGCATTGGAGTATTTTTTTTGAACAGGTGATATTATGACTGGTCCAACTTCCAAAAAAATGAGAAAAGAGCTTAAAAATTTCTGCTCAGATCATGTCTGTACAGCAGTTGGTGGTGCAAATCCATGTCCAATATACGATTTTTCTGACAAACACGAAGACAATGATGCTTTACACTACTGTTATTTTGATGATAGTGATTATA
>JAAOXY010000005.1 GCA_018221065.1 Candidatus Aenigmatarchaeota archaeon
CTGCTGGCAAGAAATCAAGAATGCTTGGAAAGGGTCAAGGATACGAAAGAAAGAATACCAACAAGAAATAAGGTCCTATAGACGCATTTTTTAACGTTTCCTTCTTAATTATAGTTATGAAATTTTACGATATTGGTATACAGACTAGTCTCTCTGAAGGAGAGAGTTCTCTAGGTCAGATTATAGAATTTGCTGAAATGTTTGGATTTGAAGGTATTGTAATCTGTGATAAGCCTGAGGTCTTGAATCAGTTGAAAGAAGCAATCAAATTAGCTGAACCTAAAATAGAGGTCTATGCTGGTGTTAAGATACATGCCAAAAACCCACAAGATATGAGAAATCTCATCAACAAATGTAGAGAAGAAGCTGATGTTGTGATTGTAGCTGGTGGAGATTATGATATCAATAGAGCTGCATGTGAGAATTCTAAAGTTGACATATTATCTCATCCTGAAATGGGAAGAATTGATAGTGGATTAGATGAAGTTTCTGTCAAACTTGCTGCTAACAACAATGTTGCTATAGAAATTAATTTTGGAGAAATATTGCATGGATATAGAAAGGGTAGATCTTTTGTCCTTTCGCATATAGCAAGAAATGTGATGTTATGCAAAGAATATGGTGCTCATCTAATATTGAGTTCTGGTGCCAGAAGTAAATGGGATATGCGAGATCCTAGAGAATTGATAGCTGTTGGTACAGTTTTAGGAATGGAACTAAATAAGGCATTTGATTCTATGAGTGCTATACCAGAACAGATTATACTAAAAAATAAAGCTAAACTTGAAGGTAAGATTATAACAGAAGGTGTTGAGGTGGTAGAATGAAAAATCCTAAGATATTACCACCAACATTAAGAGATAGAAAGAGATATCTAGCCTATCAAGTAGTATCTGATAAAAAACTAGAATTTTCTGAGATAAACAATGTTATCTGGTATTCTGTAATGAATTTCATGGGAGAGAGAGGTGCTGCTGAAGCTGATGTTTGGGTAATTAGAAATACCTATGAAGATGAAAGAAAGATTGGATTAATAAAATGTTCTCATACATCTGTTGAAGATGTTAGAACAGCCCTGGCTTTGGTACAGAAGATGGGTGAGAATAGATTGATAATCAGAGTGCTTGGTATATCTGGTACTATGAAAGCTGCAAAGAAGAAGTTCTTCGGAGAAAAAGATCTCACAGACTACGTATAGTGATAGCTTTAAATACTTTACTCGTTCTATTGGGTTAAATGGTGATACGTTAATGGACGAAGTTGAAACTTTCATATTTATTGATGGTGAAAAAGGCGTTAAATATAAAGATTTGGAAGAATTTGCTCCTGAATATGGACTTGAAGATGCTAATGTGCTAGTGACCATTAATGGTGCTGTTTTGATTGATTATTCTGTTTATGTTAGAGATCCAAAAAATACAAGAGAAGTAGATGCCATCTTAAAAGAACATAGTAAACCAATGAAAAGAACAATTGGTAATGACTATGATGTTAAAATTATGAAAAAAATACAATTGTGATGTTTATGAGAAAAAGAGGATTTATTGCGATATACACTTCTAATATTGAAGCAACAAAAAATCATCTGGTTAATATCGAAGGAGTCGATGATATACATCTTGGCCTATACGATGCTGATATCTTAGCAGAAATTATATATGACGATTGCCTAGAGTGTGTGAATAGAGAAATTAAAAATGTACCCGATGTCTACGAGACAAGGAGTTTTTGGTGATTATATGAGAAAAAAGAAAGCAGGTTTTGTTTTAGTAAATGCCCTTCCTTGTGATGAAAAACGTGTTGGTTATAAATTAAAAGAAATCGGAGAAACATATCTTCTCAACGATAGCGGATACAGATTCATAGTACAATCAGAAGCTTATGATCGTGATGATCTTGGCGAAAATGTTACTATGAAGATAAGAAGAATACCCGGTGTAATAGACACAAAAACGATGTTCTGATTTAAATCCTTTTCTGTTCTATTTGTATTAGGTGAAAAAAATGGTTATAGGATACGTATTAATGGACATAGATCTTGATAAGAGAAAACATATTGAATCTGAAATAAAGAAGATTGAATATATAACAGAGACATTCTTTGTACAATATGGAGAGATGGATTATGTTTTAAAAGTAGAAGCTGACGACTTTGCTTCACTGGGTCAAGCAGTTATGGAAAAAATACGTTATATTGACGGCGTGACTGACACAAAAACATTAACTTGTGTTTTATAATGCCGATTCTATCACATTTATAAACTTTGAGAATTCATAATATATTCAGTACAATATAGGGGTGATTAATATAGATGGTATGCCTGACAATATGGGTTACGATAGAGCTATAGTAACTTTTTCTCCTGACGGACGTTTGTTCCAGGTTGAATATGCTAGAGAAGCTGTTAAACGTGGTACTACTAGTTTAGGTTTAATTTTCAAAGAAGGAGTTATAATTGCAGCAGCAAGACCATTAGGACAATTAGCTGTGCCAAACCATGGTAGTGACAAAATACACCAGATAGATGATCATCTGGGTGCAGCAATATCAGGATTTATAGCAGATGGTAGAGTGCTAATTGATGCTGGTAGATTGAAAGCACAGATACACAAATTAACTTATGATGAACCATTAAGCGTAAGAGGAGCTGTCAAAGAAATAGCAGACAGAATGCAGTTGTTTACACAATATGGTGGTGTTAGACCATACGGTGTTGCTCTTCTTTTCGGAGGAATAGATGAGAATGGACCTGAACTCTTTGAGATAGATCCTTCATCCACTTTCTACAATTGGAAAGCACAAGTAATAGGAAGGGGTGGAAAAGAATCTACAAAAATCTTGAGTAAGGGTTGGAAAGAAGGAATGTCCGAAGAAGATGCTTTGAAACTTGCAGTAGAATCTTTGAGAGCAGGAGAAAAAAACGTGAAGCCGTCTGAAGTAGAATTGGTTATAATAACAAATGACAAATTTATAAAATATAACGGTGACAGCGGTGCAAAATTCCTCAAAAAATATTGGTAAAACATAAAGGTTGATTACATGTCAGTTTCTGTAGAAAAATCAGTAATAGCTAGAATAACTAAATTTGGAAACAAGTTTGAGATTCTTGTTGATCCGGAGAAAGCATTAGAAGTAAGAAGTGGAAAAGAAATGCCTGAAGAAGATTGGCTAGCTACAACTGAAATATATGAAGATTCTCATAAAGGAGAAAGAGCTTCTGAAGAAGACTTGAAAAAATCTTTTGGAACAACAAATGTTTCTGAGATAGCAAAGAAAATTATAACACATGGAGACATACAACTGACAACTGAACAAAGAAGAAAAATGATAGAAAATAAAAGAAAATTAGTAGCAACTTTAATTGCAAGAGAAGGTAGTGATCCTAAGACAGGGCATCCGCATCCTGTTGAAAGAATAATGAATGCTATGGAAGAAGTTAATATTAAAATAGAACTTGGTAAAAAAGCTGATGAACAAATAGAAAATGTTGTTAAAGAAATACAAAGAGTATTGCCAATAAAATTTGAAAAAATTGAAATATCAATAAAGGTTGGTGCAAAATTCGGAGGCAAAGTTGCTTCTGTTGTGAGAAATGTTGGAAGAGTAAAGAAAGAAGAATGGCAAGGAGATGGAAGTTATTATTGTGTGATTGAAATTTCTGCTGGTCTTCAAGATGAATTATATGATAAAATAAATGGAATAACCCATGGAGAAAATGAAACAAAATTATTAAATTAATATTTATCAATAGGAGGTATTAAAATGAAAGAAAATAAATCGGAACTTTTAGTAAAAGAAAAAGAGATCGTAATACCTGGACAGACCTTGGCAAATGGATTAGATTACCTGCCAAGCAACGGATGTTACAGATCTAACAATGAAATAAAAGCTAAAGTAATCGGTCTAGCAAAAATAAAAGATCGATACGTAGGTATCATTCCACTATCTGGCGTTTACGTGCCAAAGCCTGGAGATGGTATAATCGGTACAGTAAGTGATTTACAGAGTACATTCTGGATAGTTGACATAAACAGTCCTTATGACTCAATACTTCAACTTGGAGAAGCAGTTGGAGAATATGTTGACTTAAGCAAAACAGATCTCTCAACTTATTTTGATGTTGGAGATGTTATTTATGCAAAAATATTAAATGTTGCAAAATCCAAGAACATAACTCTAACAATGAATGACTATAGAGCAAAGAAACTTGTTGGTGGAAAATTACTTTCCATAACACCATCAAAAGTTCCTAGACTTATTGGACGAGAAGGTTCAATGATAGAACTAATAAAAACAAAAACTGCATGTCAGATAATCGTTGGACAAAACGGTGTAGTTTGGGTAAAGGGTGAACAAGAAAATCTTGCAATGAAAGCTATAATGACAATAGAAAAAGAGTCACATATTTCAGGATTGACTGATAGAATAACAGGTTTACTTGGAGGTGAAAAAGATGGGGAGTAAAGTAGGCGCACCAGAAAAATTTATAATAAAAGGTAAAAGACTTGATGGAAGAAAACTTGATGAATTCAGACCAATGTCTGCTGATGTACACACATTAAGCAAGGCACCTGGTTCAGGTGAATTTAGCTTTGAAAATACAAAAGCAATTTCAGGTGTATTTGGACCAAAACCATTTTATCCAAGAGGTCTTCAAGATCCGAAGAGAACAAAATTAAATTGTAAATATACAATGATACCGTTCTCTACAAAGGAAAGAATAAGACCGGGAAGAAGTAGACGGTCAACAGAAATATCTAAAGTAATAAGAGAAGCATTAGCACAAGTGATATTTACTGAAGATTATCCTAAAACAGGAATTGATATCTTTATTGATATATTACAAGCAGATGCATCAACAAGATGTGCTGGCCTGAATGCAGCTTCATTAGCAATAGTAGATGCTGGCGTACCAATGGCTGACTTGATAAGTTCTTGTTCAGTTGGTAAAGCAGGTGGTGAAATCTTATTAGATGTAGGTGGATTAGAAGACAACTACGGTGAGGTTGATTTTGCTGTTGCAACTGTAGGTAAGCAAGACAAATTTGTACTATTGCAATTAGATGGAATTGTCACATTTGATGAATTCAAAAAAATGGTGAAGATGTCTAAAGAAGGTTGCGGAAAAGTTTATGAAATACAGCAAGAAGCGTTGAGACAACGATACAAAACAGGTGATAACAATGAAAATGGAAAAAGCAAATGAATCATACATAAAAAAACTGATAGAAGATGGAACCAGAGCTGACGGAAGAAAGTTCGATGAGTACAGAGAAATTTCTGTAGAAACTGGAGTAATAGACAATGCAGAAGGATCAGCAAGAGTAAAGATAGGAAAGACAACTGTACTTGCTGGAATAAAGATGGCTGTTGGTAAACCATTCCCAGACACTCCTAATGACGGTGTTTTAATTGTTAATGCCGAGTTTGCACCAATTGCATCTGTAGATTTTGACCCTGGACCACCGGGTGAAGATTCAATTGAAATGTCAAGAATAATTGATAGAGCTATTCGTGAAAGCCATACAATAGATACTGAAAAACTCGTTATTGAGGAAGGAGAAAAAGTATGGATGGTGAATGTTGATATCCAAATTATGGATCACGATGGAAACCTTAGAGATGCTGGAGCTCTTGCAGCTATGGCAGCGTTAATGGTAGCAAGAAAACCAAAGTATGATGGTGAAAGAATCGTATTTGGTGAATATGAAGGAAAATTACCATTGACAGACTCACCAACAGAGACTACAATATTCAAAATAGCTGATAATCTGTTGGTTGATGCAACTGCTGAAGAAGAGTATGCAGTCGATGCGTTGATAACCATCGGTACTACAAAAAAGGGTGACATCTGTGCAATACAGAAGAGTGGAGAAGGTTACTTTACAGAAGAAGAGCTTTTGAAGGCTGCTGAGCTTGCAATAGCGAAAGGCAAGGAGCTACAAAAACATTTAAAAGCTTAAGTAACTCTTAGTTTACATTGAGTGATTGATATGGCTACAAAAAAAGTAGGTTCAAGTGGTAGATACGGAGTAAGGTATGGAAGAAAGCCAAAGATGGCTATAAAGAACATCGAGGCTAAACAGAGAAAGAAACAGGAATGCCCTTACTGCGAAAGATCTGCAATAAAAAGAGTAGCTTCAGGTATATGGAAATGTAACAAATGTAGTGCTAAATTCGCTGGTGCTGCATATTCTCCTAAATCTTCTATAAAGGTCACAATAGGTGAAGTTGAAGAAGAATTCCACATACAGGAAGAAGAACCTAAAACTGAAGAGACAACTGCTGAAGAAGTAACTGAAAAAGTTACAGAAGAACCTAAAGAAGAAGTAATTACTGAAGAAGTTACAAAAGAGCCTGAAGAAGTAGTTACTGAAGAAATAGATGAAGAACCAGCAGAAGAAACACAGGAGGAAGAATAAATGTACATCTGCCTTAGTTGTAAAAAAGAAATTGAGTTTGATGAAATAAGGGATAAGATAAGATGCCCTTATTGTGGTTATAAGGTTATAATGAAACAAAGACCTAAGACTATAACAAAAGTACCTGCAAAGTGATTTTGTGAATAAAGCTGAAATAGAAATATCTTGTGAGAATCCGCAAATTGTGGTCGATTCTCTGGAACCTGAAATGGAAAAATTAGATAAATTCAGTACTAAAATTAAAGTTGATGACGGGAAGATTAAACTTCTCATTGAAGCTGAAGAGATGAGTGGTCTTCTAGCAGGTATTAATTCATGTATTAAGTTGATAAGAACATCAATCGAAACAATGAAAATCGGAGAGTGATAATATGGCAATTGAAATGACACCAGACGCACAAAAATATCTTATGGAGCTTCAGACAATACAAGCTCAACTTCAAAACATAGCCATACAGAAAGAAACATTTACAATACAAAATATAGAGATTGAAAAAGCTCTTGAAGAGCTTGCAAAAACTGATGATAATGAAGATGTTTTCAAAGCTGTTGGTCCTATTTTGATAAAAACAAATAAAGCTGACATGGTAAAGGAATTGAAGGAAAAACAAGAAACAGCTGAAGTAAGATTGAAGAGTTTGGAAAAGCAAGAAGCTGAATTCCAAGGAAAGATACAGGCAGGGCAGCAAAAATTACAAGAACTTTTAATGCCTAAGCAAGAAGAAAAGAAAGAAGAAAAGAAAGAAGAAAACAATTAAGAGGAGCAATCCTCTCTTTATTCTTTATTTTTAAAACAAACCCTATATTTAAGCTATTTCTTACAATGTTGTGGTATGGAAAAACTAATTAATTATTTGAAGGGTCTTGAAGGAAAAAAAGTCCTTATAGCAACGCATCATAATGCTGACATTGATGCAGTAGCTTCATCTATAGGATTATCTCTTGGATTAGAACAGCTTGGGATTAATACTTCTGTTGGTGTTGGTGAATCTGTATCAAGAGGTGCAAAAAAACTTGCTAGCAATTATGAAATATTAATTGATCCTGATTGTGATGAATTTGATTATGTTATTCTTGTTGACACTTCTGTTGAAGAGCAACTCAATACATTAAAAAATCTTAGAGGAGATGCTGTTATAGATCATCATCCTGAAGGAAAATTTGCTAAAGATGTTCCTTCTTTGATAAAAACAGAAAGTAAATCATCTGCACAATTAGTATACAAAGTTTTGGAAAAATTAGATTGTGAAATAACAAAAAAAATGGCAATGGTATTGTGTGCTGGAATTGTTGCTGATACTGCTCATCTTAGATTAGCTGATGCTGATGTGTTTAAAGTTTTGACAGAATTATTGAAAACAGGAATTGAGTTTAAAGATGTTTTGAATTCAATACAAACTCCTACTGATCCATCTGAAACAATAGCTGCAATGAAAGCTGCAAACAGAATGGAAGGTTACAGAATAGGGGATCTTATAATATTTACTTCAAAAATATCTTCACACGAAGCTCCTGCAGCAAGAGCATTGATAAGAATCGGAGCTGATGTTGCTATTGTTGCTGCTGTTAAGAAAAAAGAATTGAGAATATCTTCCAGAGCAAGACATAAAATATTGGATTATGGTATTGATCTCTCTGTTATATTCAAAAAAGTTGGAGAAATTATAAATGGAAACGGTGGTGGGCACAATATGGCTGGTTCTGCTAATGGAAAAGATATGAAAGCTGTTGATGATGCTCTTACATTCATACTAAAAGAGATTTCTGAAAAAGTTGGGAAAGATATTGAGAAATTAGACTGATAGATAATCATTTAAAGGTCAAAGGATAGGTCTTTAGTAGTCAGGTGAGATTATGTTTGAAGATATAATACCGTTAATAGAACAAATCGCAAGTGATAGGACAGTACCTAGAAACATTAGAGAAAGATGTGAGGAAAGTGTCAAGATACTTAGAGATGGAGACGATCCTGCTGAGATAAGGGTAAATACTGTGATAAGTTATTTGGATGAGATGTCAAATGACCCTAACATCCCTATGTACACTAGGACTCAAATATGGAATATTGTGTCTATACTTGAGAGTGCGGTTAAGAAATAGATATATAAGTTTGACTGACTAATAATAACTATAATATTTGTTTATGATTTGGGAGGTAGAGCATATGGTTCTAGACAGATTATTTGGTGGAAATTTTGACGACCTCGAAGAAGGAGAATTTATAGAATTAGATACTGGAAGCGCTAACATTCCTTCTGGAAAGATACCAATTAGAGTAGAAAAAATCGATGAATTCAGTGATGCTGAAAGAATACAAAAAGCAATTAGAGACGGAGCTATTGTTTTAGTTAAGATTAGAGCACTGAAAGAAAAAGATTTATCTGAGTTGAAAAGAGCAATTGACAAGTTAAGAAAAACTTGTGTTGCAATCAACGGAGACATCGCTGGTATCGATGAGGATTGGATTATCTTAACACCAAGTTTTGCACATGTCGCAAGAGAAGATTAAGTTATTACTTCTCTTTTCTTTTTAATTCTAAAAGAAATAGTATTAACTATATTTCTGAAGAATGGAAAAACTTAATGTTCAATAATTTCAATCTTACAAGCATTATCTTTAGAAACAATTCTTACTCTACCACCAATTGGAAAAGTAATGTGTGGTGTTGTGTGTCCAAAATCTACATTTGCAATTACGGGAATATTGGACAATTCTTTTTTTGTCTTAATTATTTTTATTAACTTATCATTATTGAACTCACTATCTTTCTGAAATCTTCCAATAACAATTCCCTTTACTTTTTCAAAATCAGGTTGATGTATTAACGACTGTAAATCTCTATTAAAATCATGAGGATTTACTTCGCTATCATCTTCAACAAAAACTATAGTTCCATTTAAATCTGGAAAAAATTCTGTGCCTTGTAATAAATTAAAGGTGCATAGATTACCTCCAATAATAGTTCCTTCTGTTTCTCCCTGATTGATTGAAAGGTATCCTTCATTATCAATGAATTTTCGTTTTTCTTGTTCAAAAAACCAACAATCATCACTCCATTTTTCAGAGGCAACGGCCTCGAAAGACTCTTCGGTCATAAGACATTTTTTAAAATATTCTAATGTGAAATCAAATCCTTTTTTCATTCCAAAACTTGAAAAATGAGGTCCAGAATACACAATTAATCCCGTTTTTGCATATATTGCATTTGAAAGAGCAGTAATATCAGAATACCCGCATAAAATTTTAGGATTTGATTTTATCAAATCATAGTCCAGATATCTTAATAACTGATTTGAGTTAAACCCCCCGATTGTAGTAAGTATAGCTTTAACATTCTTATCACTAAAGGCATTATGAAGATCATCAACTCTTGATTGGATTGATGATGAATCAAATATATCTTTTTCATTAACATGCTCAGAAAATGATACTCTAAAACCAAGTTCTTCTAATCTTTTTTTAGCAATATTTTTAGTATCATCTAAAAGAATTGCCATGCTTCTGGCTGGGGAAATTACTCTTATCTCATCTCCTTTTGATAATTTTGTTGGTATCATTGTACATCATCTTATTCTAGTTCCGTTTGGAACTTTTTGTTCTGGAATTAAAATAACTGGTACATCTCCGTCGGCTGCAAGTAACATTCCTTGACTTTCTACTCCGCGCAATTTTGCAGGTTCTAAATTAACAATAACAATAATTTGTTTTCCGACTAAGTCTTCTTTAGAATATGCGCTTTTAATTCCTGCAACTAATTGTCTTTGTTCATCTCCAAGATCAATTTCTAACTTGTAAAGTTTATCTGCACCTTCAATATCTTCTACAGATAAAATCTCTGCAACTTTTAATTCAACTTTAGAAAAATCATCAATAGTTATCATTCTGTCTCAACCTTCTGGAAAAGTATCTTCCCTTTTTTAGTCTGTGTTCCTTCTTTTAGTTGACCCCATTTTATATCAGCAAAGGAAGGTTCTTCTTCTAGACCAAGTTGTTCAATAATCTTTTCTGAAGTGTCTGGTAAGAATGGTTTTATTGTTACTGCGATGAATCGTAATGCTTCTAGTAATTCGTAGATTATTTCAGATAATTTTTCTTTATCATCAATCTTCCAAGGCTCTGTTTCATTAATGTACTGATTAGAACCTTTAATTAATTTCCATATTTCAGATAAGGCTCCTTGGAAATCATAAACTTCTACTGACTTAGAAACTCTGTCTGTTAGTCCTGAAGCTATTTCAGCTAACTTACCTTTTGATTCTTTTGGTACTTTACCATCAAAGTTCTTTTCTGTTAATGCCAAAACTCTGTAAACTAAGTTACCTAAATCTCCTGCAAGGTTTGCATTGATTCTGTTAATTAACATCTCTTCATTGAAGTCACCATCATTGCTTGCTGGTAAATCATTTAACAAAAAGTATCTAATAGAATCTGCACTATATTTTTTAATTTGTTCAAATGGATCAACTACATTTCCAATTGATTTTGACATCTTCTTTCCATCTTTTGTTATGAAACCATGTACAAAGATTTCTTTTGGTAATGGTAATCCTGCTGACATTAACATTGCTGGCCAGAAAACTGCATGGAATCTCAGGATGTCTTTTCCTACTACATGAACATCTGCTGGCCAATACTTTTCAAATTGTTTTTTGTTGTTTGTGTAACCGATTCCTGAAAGATAATTTGTAAGAGCATCACACCAAACATAAATTGTCTGATCGTTGTTACCAGGAACGGGTATTCCCCAAGATAATGATTTCCGAGTTCTTGAGAAACTGATATCTTCTAATCCTGTTTTTATGAAATTCAATATCTCTTTCTTCCTCTCTTTAGGAACTATCTTTAGTTCATCAGATTCAATTAGTTGAATCAGCTTGTCTTGATATTTTGAAAGTTTGAAAAAGAAATTCTCTTCTTCTATTAATTCTGCTTTTTTATTATGAATAGGACAGACTCCGTCATTTAATTCTTTATCTGTTTTAAAGCATTCACAACCTACACAATAATGTCCTTGATATTTTTTTCTATAAAAATCATCATTGTTTTCAATCAAAGTCCATATGTCTTGAGTTGTTGGAATATGTCTTTCTGTGTCTGTTGTTCTGATAAAATCATCATTAGATATGTTGAGTAAGGATGCTAACTCTTGTACTTTTTCAGTGATGTCATTCACAAATTTTTGTGGGTCGTCTCCTGCCATTTTCTGTATCTTAGAACCATGCTCGTCTGTTCCTGTTAAGAAAAATACATCATCTCCTTTGGATCTGTGTAATCTTGCTAGAACATCTGTCTGTATTAACTCTAGAGCAAACCCTATGTGTGGGTCTGAGTTTGTGTAGATTATTGATGTTGTTGTGTAAAACTTAATTTTAATCACCTTATGATATAATATCAGATATTGAATTTAATAAGTATTTTGGTATGTTGAGCCCTTTTGAGTCATTGTAATCTTTTTTTGTTGCTATTCCTGTTAAGACTAGAGCTGTGTCAAACTTTAATCTATTTCCTATTATGATATCTGTCATTTCATCCCCTATTATCAATGTCTTGGATTTGTCAAGACCTAGTTCCTGTATCTTCTTTGCCATGTGATATGATGGTTTTCCTATGACTATTGCTTCTTTGTCAGATGCTTCTTCAATTGCTTTTGTTAATGCTCCTGCACCAACACGTATCTTATCACCATAAACCCATTTCCCACCTTTGGCGTTTGTGTAAAATTCTGCACCATTTCTAACAAAGTCCGAAGCTTTTTCCAATTTGTTATAATCGACATGCCTATCTGTTGATACAAAAACTGCATCTGCGTTAGATGATACAATCTTTATCCTAGCTTTTTTCAGATCAGTTATTATACCTTCTCCAATAACAAAGACTTTGTTACCTTGTAGGAGGTCTATTGCAGGCAAACTCGGGTTCAATATTTGTGTTTCTGTTGCATTTATACCAAAATTACTTAATTTTCTAGCAAATGACTCTCTTGTAAGGATGACATTGTTTGTAAAGAAGTATATGTTCTTATTTTCTCGTTTTAATGCCTGGAATAGCCTTATTGCTCCTGGTATTAGTTTTGTCCATTTCCAAACAGTACCATCGAGATCAAATAAGAAGTTATCATATTTTTTGAACCTTCTTGCTAGCATAATCAGAGTTCGTCTAGTTAATATATAAATATTCTAGTGGTATATCTAGTATGCACGAACTTTTGAATCAGCTTTCTACGATAGCTAATAGGATAAAGAATGTTGAAGGAGATAGAGAGAAGCTTGGCAAATTTATCAAAGACATGAAAGAAACTATTAAATTTGACTGTCCTGAAGTAGCTGAAACAACACTAACTGTGAAAGTAGATTCTGTTAATTTGAGTGGAATGAAAGTCATAGGTATTGATGGTGGATTATCTCAACATGAATATCATGGTATGGATATGATACTAACAAGAGCTGTTGCTGCTATATTCAATTATTCTGATGGTAAGCTAGAAGTTGACTATTATCCTTCTCCTATTGTTTCTCCTAAATTAACCATAATAACAGATCCTTATGATGATACTGATTTCAGCAAGAGTGCTAGTTTGGAAAGACAGAAAACTGAGATTGAATTGGCTTTAGAAGTTTTCAATAAATTTAATCCTGATCTTCTTTTGTTAGATGGATCAATTGTTCCTCACATGAATGACAGAGCTGGGAAAGATTCTAATGCTTCGGAAAAATATCAAAATGTCTTGAATATATTTTCAAACCTATACAAGAGTGCTAATGGTAAGTTAGCTGGATGTGTTGAAGATTCTAGAGGAAGAAGATTTTGTGATATATTAAAAAAGAAAATAACTGATGACGCTTTGAAAAAAATACTTGATGGCACAAAAGATACAAATTTACTTTATCATATTCTAGAGACTGGTGAGAGGACTTGTGTATTTAGATTAAATAATGATCTTTCGAATATCTACAGTTTTTACATTAAGACAGCTGAATATGATAGACCTGTTAGAATAGATTTCTATGCTGATTCTGATGTTGTGAATTCTGCTAATAATATAGCGTCTATTGTTCTTGCTACATCTTGTCACGACACATATGGAATACCAACTCCAATAATAGAGGCTGACTGTAGGGCTAAGCTTAAAGAACATGATGTTGATGCTCTTCATGATCAATTAGTTGATATGGTTGGGATAACTCCTGGATTAATGAAACTTAGAAGAGAGCAAAGACCCCTTTAAATCTTTTTCTATATAATAATTACCATGGTTAAATTAGTAGGCACAAAAAGTGAGGATATTCCTGGATGCCTTCAATTCAGATGTAGCAAACACATGAGATGTGGAGGAAAGGAAAAGGATCAGAAAAGAACAGAAGCACCAATATGCTATCATAAAAAATTAATAAAAGAAGAAGGTATTGGATATGGTACTACACTTCCTCTTTGTGTAGAAGGAGAATCTTTTTCTTATGTTGGTAATGAAATTGACATTGAAGTTGAATACAAAGAAATCCCAAAACAAAATGGATCAACTAGAGAATTAGGAATTGTGACTACAAAAGAACCTGAACAAGAACAATATATGTTCAGTAACTGAATTGTTAAATATATAAGCCGAAATGGTTAATATTCTGATATGAAGCCTGTACCTGTTATAGAGCTTAGAGGGGTTAAGAAACACTACAAGTTAGGGGAAGTTACGTTGAAAGTCCTAAAAGGAATAGATATTGCTATAAAGAAAGGAGAAAGAGTTGGAATAATGGGTCCTTCTGGTTCTGGTAAGAGTACTTTACTAAATATGGTTGGTGCTTTGGACAGACCAACACATGGACATGTTCTTGTTGATGGAATAGACATATCAACACTTAATGATAATGAATTGGCTAGATTAAGAGGCAAGAAAATTGGTTTTGTATTTCAGTTCTTCTATTTGATTCCATCAATAACTGCTTTAGATAATGTAATACTTCCTATGACATTCAGTGGTAAGAAAGATGAAAGAAGAGCAAGAGAATTATTAAAATTAGTTGGATTGGAAAAGAGAATGCATCACAAACCTTCTCAATTAAGTGGTGGTGAACGGCAGAGAGTTGCAATAGCAAGAGCTCTTGCTAATAATCCTGAAGTTTTGTTAGCTGATGAACCTACAGGTAATCTTGATTCAAAATCTGGAGGCGAAATAATCAAACTTCTGTTTAAATTAAACAAAGAAAATGACTTAACACTAATAATTGTAACACATGATGAAGGAATATGTAGTAGAATGGAAAGGAATATCTATATAAAAGACGGTGAGATAATAAGACGTGGCGGTAAATGTATAGTTGGAGGGGGAAAAGATGAAAACAAAGTATTTTAGTGCTTTAATCGGCTTGATGCTTCTATTAAGCGTTCAAATTGTAGCTGCAGACCCAGTTCTTCAAATAAGCTCAACAACAACACCGGGTACAATATCTCCGGGTAATGATGGTTACATTGAAGTAATAATAAATAATGTTGGTACTGATACTGCAGGTTCTTTATCATTAAGACTTGCTGACATTGACTCTCCTATAATTCCGTTAACCCCTTCGTATTTAGATGATTTGGGAAGTTTAGAAGGTGGCAGTACTGAATCAGCAATATTTAGATTTAGTGTTCCTGCTAGTGCAAGTTCTGGTTTTTACACAGCACAATTTATGGTAAGATACTGTACTGGTTCTGTTTGTAAAGATCATGTTGAATATTCTTTAATAACTGTACAATCTCCAACAAAATTAGAATTAACTTCTGTAAGTCCTGAACAATTACAAATAGGACAAAACAATGAAGTAGGATTAACAATAAAGAACACGGGAGAATCTTCTTTGAATAATATTTTCGTTTCTTGGGAAGCTTCAGATAATAATTTACTTCCATTTGCTTCTGATAATGAATTTTATCTTCCATCATTAGCTGGTGGACAAGCTACATCAATTCCTTTTGACATTTATGTAGACAGAGATACAGAAGCTGGTGTTTATCCAGTTGAATTAATAATTGAATACAATGACGCATCTGGTGCAGATCTTTCAATGAATACAAGTGTTGGATTAAAAGTAGCAGGTGATATTAATTTCATAATATCACAAGATGATCCAGATGAATTGTTTTATGGAATGCCTGGAATTGCAACATTCACAATTTATAACATAGGAACTGCTTCTGCAGAATTCTTATCAGTAATTGGTGAATCATCTTACGGAACAGATACTGTTTATGTCGGTTCAATAGATTCAGATGATGAAGAATCTGTTGACATAAGACAAGACCTTTCTGGTGCCTCTGGACCATATGACATGAAATTAACAATAAACTACAAAGATAGTTTTGGAAATGTACAAACATTTGAAGAGAATGTTAGCACACGTGCTTCGACTGTATCTGGTGGATTTACAAACATAATAGTAGTAGTTGTTGTTTTGTTTGGTGTGTATTGGTTTTGGTGGAGAAAAAGGAAAAAGAAGTGATCTGATTGCTAAAGGAAAGCCTCAGAATATCTTGGAATAGTCTTTTGAATAAAAAGATTAGACTTGCTCTAACTGTTCTAGGCATTGCTATCGGTGTTTCTGCTATAGTTGGATTAATGTCAATTGGTTATGGATTAGAATATGCTATTACTGA
>JAAOXY010000030.1 GCA_018221065.1 Candidatus Aenigmatarchaeota archaeon
TCAATAGAGTATTCCTCTTTAATATGCTCAACCAGGTTTTCCAGTCGTATTTTTATTTCATTAGTTTTAATGTCAACCTCATGGATATCATCAGAAATTTGTTGTCGTTCATTTCTAAGTGAATTGACATTGCGCTCAAGAACGGATGATTCTTCTTTCTTACTATTTAACTTTTGTTTTATATTATCTTCTTCGTTCAGTAATGTATTTTTTACTCCACTCAATTCATCGTGATCCGTTTGATTATCATTAACAACAACCTTTAAAGAATCTAATTCATCATTGGTGATCTGAATATCTTTCTTTCGTTTATCAACAGAATTAATTATTTTATTTCTATTCTCATCAGCTCTTGTAATTACATTCTGAGTATTTTGCAATTGACCTAATAATCTTTCCAATTCAAGTTTGTTTTGATTATAAAAATTTAAAGACTCATTATAAACTTCCTCAACTTCTTTCAGTTTTTGTTCACTATTAATTAACTCCACCTTTGCTTCTTCGTCAGCTTCAATAAGCCTCGAAAGCTCATCACTATATTCATCAAGACTACGGTTCAGTTTTCCCGCTTCGTTCACGAATGAATGAATTTGTTCCTGTGCCTTTTCAATTTCGTCTGAAGACCGATTTTTTTCAAACTCAAACTGGGATATTTGTTTCTCAATATTATTTATCTCGTTCAGTAAAGTTCTTCCGCGATCGGATAGATCTTTCAAATCAATGTTTGCTATTTTTTCTTCTGTCTCAGAAACCAGCATCGAAAGTTTATCGATATTTTGTTCATATTTGGGAAACTCTTTCTTTAAATCTTCAAGCATTTGCTTTCTGCCAAATAGAGTATCATCTAATTTTGGAGAGGAACCTGCTTCAATTATTCCATTATTTTGTACGAGGTCACCATCAATTGTTGTAAACGAGAAAGATGGGTATTTTAAATGAAGCTTCAGCGCAGAATCTATATCTTTAGTAACTACCACGTTTGATAGTAACTTCTTGAAAAAAGGTTTCCATTTATCATTTGTTTTCACGAACTCAAAAGCCCAGCCAATGAAAGAATCTTCTCTCTCTAGCTTCTTAATTCTTCTGCCCAAATTAAAATCGTTAACTTTCTTTAATATTCCGTTACTTCCATTCGCCGGTAACTCCAATAGATAAAATGATGCTTTCCCGAAATTATTTTCTTTCAGGTATTTTATAGCATTTTTTAGATCGTCTATCTGCTCAATTAAAATATTATTGAGTACGGTTTTTAATGATGCATCAAGAGCAAGTCTATATTTCTCATCTGTATTTCCAACATCTGCAAATAAGGTTTTCTCTTTCTTAGACCAGCTTTCATTTTCAATCAACACTTTTGACCCTTCGGAAACTCCCTCAAGGTTAGTTATTAAAGAATGAAGCAACTCAATTTTATTTTTTAATCCATTGAGTAAGTTTTTTTCTTCTAATTCTTTTTCCCTTAAATTATTTAATTCTTTTTCTAGTGTCTCTTTTTCTTTTTGTTTCTGAACATATTCTGAATCTGAAATTTCAACTTTTCTTTGTACATCAGCTTTCTCTACACCAAGTTCCTCAAGGTAACCAACAGTCTTCGCAATATTATTCGTAGTTTCTTGAATGAAAGTGTTTAGTTTTTCTACTTCGTTATTAGTTTTATCCAATGCATCTTTAGCATTATTTATTTTATTATCAAGCGTACTGATTTCTTTTTCAATGTTACTTACTTTTTCAGATTTGGCTTTTACTTCATCTCTTTGCAGATCCAGCGATTGTTTCTTTTCTACCAATACTTGTTCATTCTGTTCTATCACAAGATTCTTTTGATCAATCTGTTCTTTTATATCAACTATTTTTAATTTATTATTTTCCAACAGTTCGTCATTTTCGATTTGCTGAA
>JAAOXY010000031.1 GCA_018221065.1 Candidatus Aenigmatarchaeota archaeon
GCATCAACATTTTTCTTTTTCAAGAGCCATGTCTTCACTTGGTCGTAATTATAAATCTTTTTCTTAAGACTTTGTTCTTTTCTACCATCAAGACTCACGTTATTCTACCTCGCTGTCATTGTTTCTTTTTTGAAGATATCAGCAACTATGTTGCGATAACAATCCATTTTTCAGGTCTTATTTCAAAAAAGTAATTAAGAATGGAATGTTGATTATATCCCAAACTCTTTATTAAAATTGATTTGTTACTATAAGAAATTCTTTCTTAATAGTATCTTTTTTACCATTACAAGAACGACATATGGCGGCTAAATACCATCTACTCTCGCACCCTTGTGTCTTATCACCATTAATATGGTGTACTGTCAATCTCTGTTTATTCTCTATTTCTGTTTTACCACATAAACGACAAACCCTTCCATCTCTATTACGAATTTCTTCTTTTTTATCTTCATTAAACTTTTCACAGTATGGTTCAAATGATATAAAAGAATCCCATTCTTCTAGAGGTATACCCTGTCTTCCAGCAGATATCCTTTTTCGTTGCTCCAAGTCCGGTGGTCCAACCTTCCTTCCTTTTTTAGCTTCAGACATCTTCTTTCTAGAATCTTCAGTATGTTTTCGTTCTCTCCAAGGATTGTTCTTTCTCATAAACAATTTTGAATTTTCTGAACGGTTTCTAATTGGTATTTCAAAATTTGTCAACCATCTTAGAATAGTTCCATTACTAACATCACACATTTCAGCAATTTCACCTGTCAAAAACTCCTTTTCAACATATGTTTTATAAAGCCATTCCTTATTCAAATACAATGCATTAAGATTTCCTTTACCTTTGTTATGTGAATTATTTTCTTCAAAATATTTTTTCTTTACTTCAGAAAGTTTTTGTTTATGTTCTTCAGAGAAACTAATACCTTTACGTGCATCCGATATTTTCTTTCTTGAATCTATAGATAGAATTCTTCCAATTGAAGATTCACTTGTCGTTCGTCGTTCAATACCAAATTTTAACATCCAATACTTAATAGTAATATTACTAACATGGCACATATTTCCAATTTCAGTTAATGATTTTTTCTTCGTCCAATACTGGTCATATAACCAATTTTTATTCTTGTAATCACACATGAATAACACTTCAATAAAAGATAGGGATAGATTAATATCCCCAATTATTTTAACACTTTTCTTTGTCAAATCGACTCTCATAAGGCTTATTTTACTAAATAAAGCGCTCTAAGCAACTTTATTTGCAACCGCCGTTGGGTTCAAATCTGAGTCACCGTTCTGGAACGAGTTCTCATTTATATCCGCAACGCTGTTAGCCCAGCATGTGTCGAATAAGTCAAAGTCAAAGTCAGCAGCTGCTGCAAAAGCAGTAGCTCCGTCACCGATTGTAAAAGTCCTAGCTGTCTGATATCCTAAATCGCTATCACTAACAATCATAGGAATTCTGAAGATGTAGTACTGAAGTGAGCTGGAGTAAAAGTTAGCAATATAGTTTCTCAACGTTGGTTGAGCTGCTGTGCTCTTAATAACTAAGAATACACCAGATAAATAGTGCTTGTTTGTATCCATATCAGTAAAGTCCGCAGGAGTACCATATACGCAGTCGCCTGTAATTGCAACAGTAATTGTCAACTGAGTGTCAGTTGTGTTAATAAAATCAGTAGCTTCTGTACTGATTGTTGCAAAGCCCTGTTCAACAATGTTGAATGTGGCTACTGATGTACTGGTCTCATCGATAGATAGAACTGGTAGTTCGGCGTCGCCGTTCACGTCACCATCAGGTACAACATACTCCATAAGAGGAGTTGTATAAGTTACGTAAGTAGCACTGTTAGGTGCGGCTGCACGTACTTGAAGGTAGATAGTCTCTCCTTCCCAATAAGGTGCGAGGAACGATGCTACACCACTAGAAGTAGATGCAGACTCAACAAAGTTTTTGTCTGAATCGTACACTCGAATGGGGGTAGATGCTGGATTGCCTCGGTCTAAAGCATGCATGAGTTTAATTGATAAATCAACCAACGCAGAATCTTCAGTCACGCCTTCCGGCTTTGCACGCCACTCTTCAGGTGCGTATTGTGACCACATATTCTGAGCTGGACCCATGAAAAGTAAAAAGCCGGCGCCCAATAATATGACTCCAGCTGCTAATACTTTTCCAAAAGACCAATCATTTCTTGCTTTTCTTACCATTTTAATCATCTCTCAAATATTCAAATATTTCAGTATTGAAGAAAGTGGAGTGCTGGTACCACTTAATTGTAAAGTTAAATTTCTTGTCCCAGCCTATATATTACTATTATA
>JAAOXY010000032.1 GCA_018221065.1 Candidatus Aenigmatarchaeota archaeon
AAAGAAAAAATGAAAGATAATCTCAAAGAAATAGACAATATATTTGATGGTATGAAAGAGATTACAGAAAAATCAAAAGATATTATGATAAATTCAGATTGGAAAGCATTAGGAGAAAAACTTACTGAAAATCAAAGACTTTTAGCAAACCTTGGAGTAAGTTCACCAGAACTTAATAGGTTAATCGCTGCAGCAGTGGGAGCAGGAGCATATGGTGCAAAACTTTCAGGTGCAGGTGGCGGGGATTGTATGATAGCATTAGCTGAAGATAACCGAGAAGCTGTTGAAAGGGCAATAACATCAGCAGGTGGAATTCTAATACCAGTAGAAACAAACGCTGAAGGCGTACGTGTAGAATAAGATTAAATACTTCTATTTTCCTACTATAGATAGTGATTACTATGATAAGACAACCTATAGTATGCATTTTAGGTCATGTAGACCATGGAAAAACATCTTTGCTAGACAAGATTAGAGGCACGGGCGTTGTTGCAAAAGAAGCAGGTGCTATAACACAGCACGTAGGTGCAAGTCATGTTCCTATTAAAAATATCAAACATATATGCGGTCCTTTGTTGGAAAAATTAAAATTGGACATAGATTTACCAGGATTATTATTCTTAGATACACCAGGACATTCCGCTTTTGTTAGTATACGGGAGCGTGGAGGTTCTATTGCAGATATAGCAGTACTAGTAGTTGACATAAATGAAGGTTTTCTTAATCAAACAGACGAATCATTGGAAATACTAAAAACATTCAAGACTCCATTCATTGTTGCAGCAACAAAAGTAGATAAAGTTCAAGGATGGGTAAGATACAAAGATGAATGTTTTCACGAATCATTTGCAAAGCAACCAGAGCATGTAAAGAAACTAGTTGACGAAAAGTTATACAAATTAGTAGGACAGCTTTCTGAAAGAGGTTTTGATTCTGAAAGATATGATAGAGTTGATGATTTCAGAAAGAACATAACAATAGTTCCTTGTTCAGGACTTACAGGAGAAGGTGTACAAGAAGTTTTGATGATGGTTACTGGGTTAGCTCAGAATTTCTTAAAAGGAAAACTAGAAGTTACAGAAGGAATCGGAAAAGGTTCTGTTCTCGAAGTAAAAGAATTGAAAGGAATGGGAACAACTTTAGATGTTATTCTTTATGATGGTGAAATAAGAAAAGGAGATTGGATAATAGTTGGTGGTCATGAGACAACTGTTACAAAAATTAAAGCATTGTTGGAACCACCTGCAATGAAAGAAATGAGACTAGAAAAACAGTTCATCCAAGTTGATTCTGTTACTGCAGCATCTGGTGTAAAGATAGCTGCACCAAATTTAGAAAACGTAACATCAGGTAGTCCTATAGTTGCTGTAAGAGATGAATCAAAAATAGAAGAGATAAAGAAAGAATTAGAAGAAACAACAAAACACATAGAAATAGAAACAGAAGGCGAAGGAGTAATACTGAAAGCAGACACACTAGGATCTTTAGAAGCACTAATCCATTCTTTGAAGAAAAAAGATATACCAATAAAGAAAGCAGGAGTAGGCCCAGTTGTAAAAAGAGATATCTCCGAAGCAGATGCAATACAAGATAATCTGAAAAGAGTTATTATAGCATTTCATGTTCCTGTTGATGAAGCCACAGAACAAGAAGCAGAAAAAAAGAAGATAAAATTACTGCATAGTAATGTTATCTATAAGATACTTGATGATTATGAAAAATATCTTGAAGCAGAAAACAAAAGAATAAGAGAAGAAAAACTTTCTAAAGTAAAAAGACCAGCAATATTAAAATTACTGCCAGGTATGACATTCCGTGCTTCTGATCCAGCAATAGTTGGTGTTGAGGTAGAAGAAGGAATGATAAAACAAGGTTATGTATTGAAGAAAAACGGAAAAGAAATTGGAACAATAAAAGCTATTCAATCAGACGGAACTTCAGTTACTGAAGCAAAGAAAGGAGAACGTGTTGCTGTTTCAATAACAGGACCAACTGTAGGTCGTCAGATAAGAGAAGGCGATGAACTTACAACAATTGTTAGAAAAGATGATATAAAAATATTAGAAGAATTAGGTATGCTCGACGAAGC
>JAAOXY010000033.1 GCA_018221065.1 Candidatus Aenigmatarchaeota archaeon
TAACTGCGCAATTAGTGCTTATTTCTGTAACTTTTTTAATCCACTTTATTTCATTTTTTGCCATACTATTGAGGAAAGGATTGGTTGTGTTAGACATAAATAAACTTTTATTTATTACCCACCACTTATTTGGTATACCTGCTCTCGCTAGATCTTCTTTTAGTCTACTTGCTTCAAAGACAGGTGTAGCTTCAGGTAAAGTTACTATTACAACTTCAGTTTGTGAACTATCTCTTAATCTAGGTAAAAGATTTTGAACTGATAATGGTGTTTCTCCTTTTGTTCGCTGTACTTCTTTATGATAGCTAAGTGTTGAATCCAATAATAATAGGGTATGACCTGTTGGTGCTGTATCTATTACCACTATCTCTTCAGTAGATTTCTCAACTATCTCTGCAAAAGCTCGAAAGACAGCTATTTCTTGAGTACATGGAGAGCGAAGATCTTCTTCAATATAGGCTATGCCATCTTCATTCATTGTTTCACTTGCTTTTGATAAAACTTCTTTACTGTATCTCTCAAGTTCTTTTTTTTCATCAATGCTACTAACCTCAATATTATCTGAAAATACGTGTTCATAAATCAAATGATTAGCAGGATCAGTCGTAGTTAAAAGAACTTTAGATCCTTTTTCTGCCAATCCTTTAGCAATAGCAACTGCCACTGTAGTTTTACCAACTCCTCCTTTACCCATAGTTAATATTACTTTTTTATTAGAGGTATAAACATCATCAATAAGATCTTGAATGGTTTTAACTGATGGCAAGTCATAATTTTCTGTCACCTCAACACTCTGATGACTAGTCAAAAATGCGCGAACCTTATCAATTCCTATTACATTATATGCTCGTAAGGGTATGAAATATGTTTCGAATCTTTTTAGATCATTAGGCATTGAAGCAATAGCATCCTGTTGATTAGTGTAAATATCTTTTGATAACTTATCAGTGTGCGATTCTATCACTCCATTAACGATCATTAGTTGGTTCATAATATTAAGTTTTGATAATTCATCGCTTGTACGTTTTAACTCGAGAAAAGAAGTTCTTTCTGGTCTAGCCACTAAAATAAGTATAGTTTTTGTTGTATCAGATAGGTTTTTTACTGCGTTCTTGTATACTTCTTTTTTGTCTTCTAATCCAGATAATTGTCCTAAACAAGATGCTCCATGAGTGCTATGACTAATAAAATCATTCCACGCTGATGGAAGTTGTAACATTCTCAAAGTATGTCCCGTAGGGGCTGTATCAAATATTATGTTATCAAAATCATTTGATGTCTTATCATCAGTAATAAATTTAGAGAACTGATCAAATGCTGCAATCTCGACAGTACACGACCCTGACAATTGTTCTTCCATATTTGAAATTGTTGTTTCTGGAAGTTTTCCTCGATAAGGTGCAATAACTGATTCTCGGTATTCTTTTGCTGCTTCTTCAGGATTAAGATTAGTAACAGTTAAAGATGGAACATCAGGAATGACGATTCCCTTACTATTTAATTCTAATCCGAAAACATCTTGAAGATTCGATGCAGGATCTGTACTAATTAAAAGCACTTTTTTTCCTTTATCAGCAAGAGCTACTGCAACAGCACAAGCTGCTGAAGTTTTGCCAACACCGCCTTTTCCTGTGAAAAAAAGATATTTTGTAATATTGATTTTGTTTAAATCAAATAAGGGGATGTTGTTTAGCGACATCCTGTTTCACCGCAACCACATCCCGATTCATTTTTTTTAGGTTTATTAGTTTCAATAGTAATTCCTGTCCATTCTTTAAATTCTGCATTAGATGGATATGCCCCTTTTTTTTCTACTTTTCCATCCACAATTGTTATTGGCAGTATATTATCGCCTTCTTTATCCAACATCTCGTTAATTGTCTTATTTGAAACAAATTCTTTAGTGTTGCTTGTCAAATTATATCTTTTAATAGTGATTCCTTTCTGGTCTAAGAAATCAACTACAGTGGAGATTCTCAAGACTTCGGTGTTGATGCTTGGTCCACAAAGACCTGTTGGACAACACATTGCAGATTCAAATAATTCTATTTTCATTTTCATTTACCTCGTAAAATTAAACTTGGCTTTATTTGCTTTCATTATCTTAACCAAGGACAGCATCACCGGTACTTCAACCA
>JAAOXY010000034.1 GCA_018221065.1 Candidatus Aenigmatarchaeota archaeon
CCTTCATATATCATCATGTCAAATGGTACAACATCTATTTTCTCATCACCATCAAATATTATTCTAGGAGCAAAATTCTTTAACAAACTATGCATAGTTTCAAACACATTAAGTATTTCATTGTCATTCAACATAGAAGTTATCTTATGTTTGTCAATCCCAGCTCTTGCACATATCTCTTCAGCATAAAGACCAGAAAAACTCATGTCAATTGCTAAGAACTTAACAATTTCTTTATTATTACTTTGTAATAGACTTTTGAATTGATCTTTTGGTAAAGAATAAGGATCTGTTGTCTCAGGTGGATAGATGTAAGGTTTCTTTGGCAATAGTTGTCTATCTTTCCACAATTGTACTTCTAACGGCATTTGAATAAGATAATTCTTATCACATAATATTACATTACCTTTTGAAAATGATTCATATATTAAAATAAATTCATCAGTTTCTACTTCTATTATTCTTTCAAAGTGATGTTGATGTACTTTTCGTATTCTCTGTCCAACAATTCTTTTTCTAAGAAACATAGCAAAAGCATCAGGACTTAACGGAGCTTTTCTCTTATATTCACTAATAAATAATTTGTTTGGGTCAAAGACTAATTCAGAAACACCTTTTTCAGATTGATACACTTCAACTCTAAGAAGTTTTTCTTTCTGATATATTTTCTGTATTCTTCCCTCAACTAGATTCTTCAGTTCCTTCACTAGGAACGTTAGATCCAGGCTGGTTAATTCCTGTCTCACTGACTTCTCCTCCTGCCATATCTTCAAAGAACTTTCTTAAATCATTAACATCTTCTAATCCAAAGTAGTTAGCAAACTCTTTTGTTGCAACAAGTGCTTTTGTTCTTCCTTGTTTTATTGTTCCTATTAAGCCTCTTGATTCCAACTTTTTTACATAAGCATATCCTCTATTACCGATGACCTTTACAACTTCTGATTGTGTTATAGGTTGTTTGTATGCTATTAATGCTAACACTCTCAACAAACCCCTGCTAAGATCTTGGTAAGGAGTCAATGGTCTTACAATAGATACAAATTCAGGTTTTACTCTTAATTGGTAACCCTGTGAGTTTTCAATAAGATAGACACCTCTATGAGAATCATGCAATGTTTCTTTTAGTTCATGTATTGCTCTTGCAACTATTTCGGATCTTCTTCCTACTATCTTAGCAATCTGTCTAAGAGTTATTGCTTCACTTGACATAAACAAAGCTGCTTCTATTTTTGCTTTTAATTCATCTTCAATTGGTGTGACCATTCTTACTCAACTCCACGTATATCTCTTTGAAAAGTTCTTTCTGATTAATTTTTATCTTTCCTTCTTGTGATAAATGTAATAAAGGCATTAATGTCTTTACTATTGTTTTTCTTTCCCATTTGTTTACAAGTCTGGAAAATTCAATGTCACTTTCAATGTCTACCATTGCGCCTTGTATTTGTTCCATTAAACCATCAATTCTTTTTGTTATATCATCAACTTCAGCGTCAGGCAATATTCTATTGACAGCTTTTCGTACTCTCCATTTTCTTTCCTTTCTCCTTTCTTCAACAGCAAATGCTTTCTTCAATGCACCAACAAGTTCATCCAATGCTACACTTTTCATTGGTATTCTTTTTATTGGTGCTTGTAATGGAGGTATCTTTGATAACATTTCTATTAATTCGCTTTCTCTTTTCTTGTCAATAGCACCTTCTGCTAATATTGATTTTTGTTTTTTTGCTGCAAGTATATCTGATTTCATTCTTAGTAAAATTGCAGCTATCAGTATGAATCTTGCTGGCATCCTTAAATCACTATGTTCTAAAGTTGTCAGATGATTACTAAATGCATCTGATAATTGTACTATGTCAATGTTCCAGGGATCCATTTGTTCTTCTGCAATTATCTTTACAATTACATCTTCCCAACTTGGTTCATTTACCATTAAGTTAATTAATTGTTGATCATCTAACATGTAATCACCTAGTTTGGCATTTTAATACCAAGTAATTTACTTTCTCCTTCTTCCATTGTTACACCATAAACACAGCTCGCAGCTTGTATTGTACCGTCATTGTGACTTATTACTATGAACTGATTATCTTTTGAATACTTTTCAACAAGATTAGTTACTTTCTTTGTGTTTGGTTTATCTAGAGCAGCATCAACCTCATCTAGTATATAGAATGGTGCTGGTCTGAATTTTTGTATTGCAAATAAGAATGCCATTGCTGTCATTGTTTTTTCTCCACCTGACATTGAATCTATATTCAATACTTTTCTTCCAGGAGGACTTGCTCTTATCAAAAGACCACTTTCAATATTTTCTGGGTCATCTAATTCGAGTGTACCCTCACCGCTTGTAAGATCATTATATACAACTCTAAATTGGTTAGTAACTTCTTCTAGAGTTTTAGTAAATGTTTCCCTTCGCTGTTCTTCAACTTCAGACATCATCATGAATACTCTTTCTCTTTCTACTGCAAGCGTATCCACTTTTCCTTTCATATCATCATAAAACTTTTTGATATTTTCATACTCTTCAAGAGCCTTCATGTTTATTGGGCCAAGTGCATTAATTTCAGATAATGTTTTGTGTATTCTTGATTCAAGATCTCTCAATGAGATACTGGAATAAGTTTCAGATTTTGTATAGTTTTGGAACTCAGCTTTAATGTTATCTAATTCAGCTTCTAATCTAGCTTTTCTTATTCTCCATTGGTTTATTTCTTCTTGTGATGTTACCTTTTTATCATAGAAATCTTTTCTTTTCAATCTTAGAATTTCTATCTTTCTTTCAATATCTTCGCTATTGCTTTGTATATCAACTACTTGTGTATCATCTTTTCCAACTCTAGCTGTTAATTTTTCAACTTGTGCAGCAATTCTCAACAATTCTTGTTCTTCAAGTCTTATATCTGCTACAAGATTCTTTTTCTTATTTTCATAATTTGTTATTTCAGTCTTGTCAAACAAGATGTTCTTATCTTTTTTATAGAAACCTCCGATGATTGCACCAGATCTTTCAGCCATATCACCATCTAATGTTACAAATCTTGCTCTTCCAATACCAAGCCTCTTTGCAACATCTATATTTTCTACAACTAGAGTATCTCCCAATACAAAGGAAAATGCATGATAATATTTTGTATCAAAATCAATTAAGTCAATAGCCACTCCAATGACCCCAGGCGTATTTAGCATATTTTTTAAATGAGCACCGTTTCTTTCCCTTATCTTATCCAAAGGTAAGAATGTTGCTCTTCCCATCTTTGTTTCTTTAAGATGTCTTACACAACCGATTGCAACCTCTTTATCAGAAACAACAATATTGTGAAGATGCCCACCAGCCGCAACTTCTATTGCAGTTTGATATTCACTTGGAACATTTGATAGGTTAGCTACAGTACCATAAACACCAGTTCTGTTTAATCGTAATATTTCTTTAACAGCTCTGTTAGAAGAACTATCCATACTTCTCTGTTGTAAATACTCTAATCTCTTTATTGTTTCGTCCAGTCTTCCTATCTCAGCTTTAGAAAAATCAATTCTATCTCTTTTTGAAGATAATTCAGCTTTTAGTTTTTCAAGTTCTTTTATCTGATCAATATCTTTTACCTTATCAAATATTTTCTTAGATATGCCTTGCATTTCTTTTTCGAATTTTGAAAGATCTTTATCTATTATTGCTATTTCTTTATCAAGTTCTTCAGTGCTGCTCTTTTTTATCTTCTCATCCATTGTTCCCATTGCTTTTTCAGCTTCCTGAAGTTTGATTTTAGCAGCACTTGCTCTAAGTTTATCTAAATCTTTTGTTAATACTCTATACTTTTCAGCAGACATCTTTTCTAATTCAAGTTTCTGTAATGAGGTATATCTTTCAGTCAAGACAATACCAGCTTCTTTCAATCTTTCTTCAACAGTACTCAACTCTTTATGAGCTTTGTCTCTCTTCTGATCAAATTCAGCAATTCCAGATACTTCATCTATAATTTCTCTTCTTTGATTTGGTGACATCTCGACTATTTCTGTAACATCACCCTGTAAAATAATATTATGACCATCTGGATGGATATGAGAAGCTCTCAATACTTCAAGAACAGTTTCTCTTGTGACAGTCTTACCATTTACTTTGTAAATTGAAACTCCTCTTCTGTTTACTTTTCTTGAAACAGCAACAGCATCATCTTCTACCGGTAATACCCTATCAGAATTATCAAAATGTAATGTTACTTTAGCAAATTCAGACGGTGATTTCGTAGCACCACCATTGTATAACATTTCTAACATCTTTCCTGCTCTCATACTTTTAGCAGATGTTCTACCAAGTACAAAGCACACAGCATCAAGAACATTAGATTTACCAGAACCATTCGGTCCACATATTACTGAAAAATTTGATGGAAAATGTAAGATAGTCTTCTTTGAGAACGACTTGAATCCTTGCATCTCGAGTTTATCTATTCTAGGCATATCCACTCACCATATTAATTGTATTTTCCGGTATTTCACCATTCATTATTTGGTTTTCCTTTTCAAATAATGGTATCAAAACATCTTTAACAAGAGAATTTTCTGTATTTATCACACACATCTTATTGGTTCCCCGTCTCTTATATTTTATAAGGTTTTTTTCTATAAGAATTAGTATTGTCCTTGAGACAATAGATTTGTCGTGACCAATTTCATTTGAAAGTTCAGTTATTGTGAAATCTTTATCTCTATTATCACACAGTTTTCGTAATATCTTCAATCCATATCTATCTAATACATCTTCAAGAAAATGTGAGTCTTTCTTTTCCGACAATTCTCTCTTTTTTGGTATTGTCACTATATCTTCAGGTTTCAAAGACGTGCTTTTACTAATCATACTTCTTAATACAGATTTCATAGCATGTTTATAATCAGGTCTGGAATGTTCCACAATACCTTTCTTATTGATTCCAATCAAACCAACGCCCATTCTCTTACACGAAGTCCTAATCCCATCATCAATAAGGCTAGTCGGCAATGCCAGATAGGAATAATTTGCACAATGGCTATAATGCATAGCCTGAGTAAATCCTTTCATAACATTGCCTCTAGATCCTTTAACTTCTATTACGTAGACTTTTCCATGTTTCAGAGCTATGATATCAGGTACTCTACCTCGTATCTTGATAGGCTCTACAAAGCCAAACCCATC
>JAAOXY010000035.1 GCA_018221065.1 Candidatus Aenigmatarchaeota archaeon
AGACTAGCAAAAAAAGAAATTAAACTAATGGACATGATAATTGGAGAAGCAGATATGCCTGCATTTTATTATGATATTCATAACATTGCAAAATCGAAGAAAACTACTGTACCTAAATTCGATACTATATCTAAAGCTCTTAAAAAGAAAGGATATGAAATGTCTAGAACACACTTTTCTGAAACATGTATTAAAACAGATGCTCCAAGGGAGCAAGTCGAAAAATTAATTAAATAATTACTTAGCTTTCAACATTTTCACACAAATCACGAACTATTTCAATACCTTCAAAAGCTTTTTTGAAATCATCTTCAAGATATTCGGTTGAACCTATTGTAAGAACACATTTTACAGGCTTCTTTTCGATTGCTATGTGATACTCATGTTCTACAGGTTCTATACTCAATCCAAATCCATTTTCAACTTCAAATTCACTTTCGTATTTTGAATAAATAACGTCTTTTGCATGACCAATGTATGGGCATCTACGTTGACAGTCATCTTTTCTATGAATACATTTTTCAATTTCCATAGACTGTGCTTTTATCTGTTCTTCATCAGATTTGTCTAGTATTTTATTCACAGTAACACCTACTTAGCTTTCTTTAATTTCTTTTTCAATTTTTCTTGAATTGGACAGTCACCGACTTTTTGCCAGAAACATCTTGGTCCTAAACACTGTTTCATACCATTGAAATAATAGCATGTCTTTACTATGTCGCCTTTTCTAATTACTGTTGGTCTTTGCGGTTTTAGTTTTCTGAACATCATAATTCACCTCATTTGAAAATCTCTCTTGGTTTGGTGTAGTAAGCAATTTGCAATTCAGTTACACGAATATCCTTATGAAGTTGGATCTGTTCGGGATCTTGTGTATTGAACTCAAAAGGAATATCCATTCTATAGTCACATGATTCACATTGTGTTGCTGTACCCCACAAATCTTCTTGGCCAGGTTCCCATCTACTACCTCTATCACATACTGATTTGTCTTCATATCTTGCTGGTATGCACCCGCATGTCTGAGACACGTAATTTGGAACAACTATTGTTTTACCTTTCATATACTACACCTTAGTAATAAATAGTTGGGTTTTATCTTATATAAAGTTATCCCTATGAAGTAGTGACAGTATAGGTCTTAGAATTAGTAAAGAACTGTGTATATGTCTCTGATGTCAAATAGAGTACACCTAACAACCCTCTTTTTCAGGAGTTCTTTAGGTATTCTTTCTATTACTATTTTGGAAAACTTACTAGATATCATAGCAGCTCTGAGTGTCTTTTTCTTGTGTTGGAAGAGTTTATTAACAAGCTCCCAAAACGCTTTATCTGTCTTAAAAGGTGCTTTTTTTGGTTTTAAAGACACTAAAACGGCGTCTACCTTCGGAACAGGATAGAATCTACCTTTTGATATCTTCTTAACTATCTTTGGTTCAGAATAGTAATTTACTGCCAATGTAAGCCTAGAGTAGCTCTTTTGTCCCGGTTTTGCAACAAATCTCTCTGCAAACTCCTTTTGATATATTAAAACAGCTGAATCCCATTTATATTCAAATAGCTTGAATGTTACTGGTCCTGATATTGAGAACGGAAGGTTTGCTATAATTTTATTGAACTTAGGTAATTTAGTCTTTAGAATATCTCCTGTAATTATTTCTAGGTTTGGAATTTCCTGTAATTTTAGATATTCGACTAACGCTGGATCCTTTTCAACAGCTATTACTTTACATTTTTCGACTATTGCTTTTGTTATTATTCCACGGCCTGGTCCTATTTCCAAAACAACATCTGAAGATTTTAGATTAGCATAGTCTATCATATGATTTACCAAATTCTGATCTCTGATAAAGTGTTGACTAAGTTTCTTTATTAGTCTCATAAGAAAAAATAGAGATTATTGTTATTAATACCTTCTTACAGGTCTGCCTGCTACGAATAATCTGTATCGTTCGTTCTCATTTTCGATCTCTTCCATTATTCTTTTAACAATAGAAGCTCTTGGATCTGGCAATAATTTGACTCTAGCTTTCAAATCATCAAAGTCTTTGAACACACCTTTCTTTCTTTCATTGATTATATCCCACATATGTTTCTTTCCTACACCTGGTAGAAGTTCTAGCTGATGTATTCTTGTTGAAATTGACTGTGCGTTATTGAAGAAATTGATAAATCTTTCTTCATCATCTGCTACTATCTTCTCAACTACGTAAGTTAGTTCAGATCTTGAAAAGTTTGTAAGATCGTTTATCCTTATTCTTCTCTTTATGTGGTCTACTTGATCTCTTTCGCCTTCTCCGATGTAGACTTTATCTCCATGTTTCATTGTAGTATCTATTTTTGCTACAACTTCTAGTAAGGAAAAGTATTTGATGCCTAGAACTTGAGCTATAGGTTCACCTTTACCTGAAGAATGCCCTCTTGGCAAGAAATCTAATACTATAACATTTTCATCTCGTAGAACCATAACGAAACACCTCAACTATACTTTTTCACTAATTCGAGTATTTTAGAGACTTCTTCTTCTTTCAAACTAAAACTCTCTCTAGCGAAAATAATTCTAAGTTCATCTGCTGAGTCTGGCATGATGTTAGCTATCTGAACTGCTGTTTCAGGTGACATTCTGAGAATACTATTAAGTTCTTCCATGAACTTTTTAGCGTCAGCTGACTTCAATTTTGTAAATTTGTTTAGATGCTCAAGTGCTATATTCTGTTCATAACCCAGTTCTTTTTGCTTACTATATTTAGCCATAACGTCTTTGGCTTCTGCCATTGTTGCTGGATATGATTCTTTTACTTTCATGAGTATCACCTTAAGATTTATTATGTTCTGAACTTTTTAAAGGTTAAAAAAGGCCTTTAACGGTTTAAATGCTTCTTTCTAACGCTTCTTCCTGGTTGGACTATTTTATAGAATCTAGCGCATTTAGGACATACGTAATTCTTTTGTTGCGCTATATGAATATTAGATCTGTCTACTTCTTGTAATATTCCTGGATCAGTTATTCTAAAACCTGTATATTTGATAAAGGTCTTGTATCTTGGTACCTTTTTTCCACATTTTCCACAAGTAACTAACTGTTCATGTCCCCTTGAATGAGAATGCTGATATTTTCTTGTATATGGTGCTTTACTTACTGGCATTTAATTCCCCTTCTATCATATAGAGCACACGAGTATTTAAATTATTATCCCTTGCGACCAAAATTGTCTGTAGGGTTACAATAAATTTGATATATATTCATTTATTCTATTTCTGATATTTTGAGTGTTAGCCCATATAGCATAAGCCCGCCAACCTTCTATTGACTCAACTATCTTTTCATAAGAAATCTCATTATTTTCATATAATCTCTTAAATCTTCTCAACCTCGATTCCATCCTCTTAATGTTTTTCTTGCATAACAATCTATAATAATAGAACATTCTAAATCCTAAAAATCCTATTCCCTTGTGTAGCGAATAGACCTGAGATTTCTCCTCATGCAATTCGATCTTTAGTTTATTATTTAGAAAATTGCTTATCTTCCTTCGGTAATCCGATAACGTTTGTCTATCTCTATCTAAAATGACAAAATCATCAACATATCTAATATAATATCTTACTCTTAATTCATGTTTTACAAAATAGTCAAGCTCATTGAGATATAGATTCGCAAAGAATTGACTTGTTAGGTTACCGATTGGCATTCCTTTTCCAGAATAATTTGAATTAACATTTAATATTGTTCGTATTAGCTTCAATACATTCTCATCTGTTATCTTCTTTCTGATAATATCCATCAAGACCTCATGATTGACTGTATCAAAATAATGTTTTACATCAGCTTTCAGAACATAACCGATTATCATGTTATTATCCATGGCATTTTTCACTAATCTACCGTTTTGGGATAGTTTTCTTTGAAATACATCAAATCTCTGAATAGCTGCTAAACTACCTTTCTTCTTCCTGTTAGCATAAGAATCATAAATAAACACTTTATCAAAAATTGGTTCAATTATGTTACAGATAGAATGATGTATAACCCTGTCTCTGAAATTAGATGCATGTATAACCCTCGTTTTTGGATCTCTTAGCACGAATCGTTTCAATGATCTTGGAAAATATGTCCGTGTTTCTAACTCATGCTTTAATCGCAATAATTCATTATCAAGATCATTTTCAAACTTCTTGACATACCATTTAGAAGATTTACCTTTCTTAGCTTTTCTGAAAGCTATCCTTAGATTTTCCATTGAACATAGTTTTTTGTAAAGATTACTGTATGTTTTCATCAATATCCCCTATTGGCAGTCCATGCTATTGGCAAGCCCATTGTCATTCAGGCCCCACAAAGGAGTTTCCTGTTCAACGGCCTGTTCGCATTTATGCTAATCAAACTTTCTGTTTTGATCATTCGCATTAGGACGGGATTAACGATAGCTATCGCTGACTGATAAACTATTCTCGTTCCTGTTCCAATTGGACCTGACAGAAAGTTCTGTAGCCTGTTCATCAAAGAGCAGATGCTCCACCACAACTCTATCATTCGAGATCTACTAGATATCGTTGCTGTATTTAATGATGCCAATCTAGAGTTTTGTCGCATGCTATGAACAGGCATATAGCCTGGACTAATACCAGGAGAATTGATTGTTTTGACCCCCCCCCAATCAATGGAAGAGAGCGGATACTCTGCATGATTTAATCTAAAGAAACGGAAATTTATATTTCTATTCTTCTGAAGAAGTCATTTTCTTCAGAACGGCAAGCCCAATGTCATTCCTGTTCAACGGCCTGTACGCATTCGCAATAGGACGGGACTCGTCCCTGTCCCAATAGGACCTGACAGATGCTGCTTCTGTTGGAACCAATAGTTCAGAATCCATGTCTACTATGTTCATATTTCCTTTGGACATCTTGTATCCAGACATTCTTTGCTTTGTGACTTCCTGGATGACTTCAAGATTATGGATCCAGTAATCATTCATTATTGATTTGTAGTCTTTGTCAGAACCCATCAGCTCTATTGACTCCTGGAGCTTAAGATGCCTCACAGGCATTATTTCCTCTGATAGCTTCTGATAGACAAGATCCTGTATAATCCTGTCTGTTTTTGCTATGAACTTTTTATTCTGATAATCATTGAATTTGCCTGGTTTCTTGGCTGTTAGAAAAGCATGATCCTTTTTCTTAAGGTCTTTTTTCAGCTTGTTTCTATTGACTATAGAAAGAATCTCATTGACTTCTTCTGATCTGTCCTTGATAGAAAAATCAGAGTCAAAATAAACAGAACCGTTATAGACATCTGTATCTGAATTATAAACACCTACTTCTCGCAGATAGTCCAGAACATTACCTTTGTTTTTAACTTCCATGCTCTTCCCAGTAAATCTAAATTCGCCGTCTATTACTCTTATTTGAGGTTCAGGCATCACGTATGTTGCACTCATAATAATCACATTCTCCATAAAACTATATTTATTACTAGGAAGTGAACATATTTAAAGGTATTGTTTGACCATAATAGGTGGTAAACAAACTATTTACCAATAAATCATGAAAGATTTTGATGATAAATATGCGAATTCTAGAAGAAGCAAAAGGATTGTATTTAAAGGGCAATTCTATAAGAAAAACGGCAAAAATGCTTTCTTCAGAATATGGCTGCGGAATAAGTCATGAAATTCTAAGGAGAAAACTTAAAGATGCAGGAATTGTACGCAATAATTCAGAGGCACAGAAAGCTTGCAAAAGAAGTCATCTGCCTATACAAAAGATTATAGGTCTGTATATTGGTGATAAAATATCACTGAGAACTCTAGCGAAAATGTTCAAATCAAACAAGAGAACTATCCATAAAATTCTTGAGGAAAATGGAATAAGCGTCAAGGATAGTAGCGAAGCAAATAAACTGTTTAATACGAAATATGTAAAGCTGCCTTTTTCTGGTGATGAATATGAAAAGGCTTACATAACTGGCTTGGTTAAGAGCGATGTGCATGCAAGAGCAAAATCTAAATATACTTTGCGCCTAACTACTGGTTCAACTCATCCAGCATTCATCAATATGTTTAGGCAGGTATTTGAAAAATATGGAAGTCTATATGTCTATCCTGTAAAATACCATTCATCATATCAATGGAACATAACTGCTGATCTGGATTTTTCTTCATTCAATTTTCTACTATTGAATAATAATGCAATGACATTAAATTATGATAAGAATACCTTCATTAGTTTTATCTCGGGTCTGATAGACGCTGACGGTTCAATTTGTATCAAAAAAGTTAGAGAATATTTTCAATATGTAATTAAAATATTCGGTGAGGATAAAAAACTTTTAGAAAAGATAAAGACGAAATTTTATGAATTTAATATCAAATCTGAAATTTATCTCTATGAGAAAAAAGGAAGTGTCAGGATACTTAGAGGTAGAACAATAAAGTATAATAATGATTATTATTGTTTGGAAATATGGAGAAGAGAAAATGTTATGACTATTCTTAAAGCTCTTTCTTTAAAACATCCGGAAAAAATTGCAAAAAGAAAATTGATATATGACTTTGAAAATAAAGGTTTTAAAAAATGGAACCAAGTCGAAGATCCTATAATAGAATTAAGAAGAAAAATAAAGGATGCGGTCAATAAAACTGTTGAAGATGCTCAAATAAAATATGAGAATCGTAATAAAGCCTAGCCTTTGACGCAACCAAGTGGAACCATTCTAGCAACTAATTTAGCTATTCCGGCCTCGTCGCTGACTCTGACTACCTCATCTATGTCTTTGTATGCTCCTGGTGCTTCTTCTGCTATTCCTTTCCAACTTCCAGATTTAACATAAATTCCTTTTTTCTGAAGATCCTGTTGAACGTCTTCTCCTCTCCACTGTTTTAGTGCAGCGTGTCTTGACATTGCTCTTCCTGCACCATGGGCTGTTGAAAAGAAAGCATCTTTACCTTCTGGTGTTCCAACTAGAACATAAGAAGCTGTTCCCATTGATCCTGGTATTATTACTGGCTGTCCTACAGCACGATAATCATCTGCTAATTCTGGATGTCCTGGTGGGAATGCTCTTGTTGCTCCTTTTCTGTGCATATACACTTTAACATTTTTTCCATCAATTTCGTGCTCTTCTATTTTTGCAATATTATGAGCAACATCATAAACAATATTCATATCAAGATCTTTTGGATCTTTCTTTAGGATCTTTTGGAAGGATTCTCGTACCCAATGAACTATCATTTGTCTATTGCACCAAGCAAAGTTTGCTGCAGCTGACATAGCACCGAAATAATCTTTTGCTAACCGTGAGCCTGATGGTGCGTAAACTAATTCTCTATCTGGTAATTTTGAAATTAATTCAGGATATTCTCTTTCCATCTGTCTCAAATAATCAGAACATGCTTGATGACCCAATCCTCTAGAACCTGTATGAATCATAATCATAATCTGTCCTTCTTTTACAATCCCGAAAGCTTTTGCAACTTCTAGATTGAATATCTTGTCAACTTTTTGTATCTCAATAAAATGATTTCCTGAACCAAGACTACCCAATTGTGGCATTCCTCTTTGTTTTGCCTTGTCACTAATTAAATAAGGATCGGCTTGTTCTAGTCTACCATTAGACTCAAGATGTTTCAAATCTTCTTCCCATCCATAACCATTCTTAACTGCCCATGCAGCTCCATTTTTTAGAACTTTATCAAATTCATCTACATCTTTTATTCTAACTTTACCTTTTGATCCTAAACCAGAAGGAACATTTTTGAAAATCTCATCAACTAATTTGTGAATCATATCTTTGATATCTTCAAACATCATATTTGTTCTTAGTAATCTTACTCCGCAATTAATATCATAACCAATTCCACCGGGGGATATTCCACCTTTTTCATAATCCAGTGCAGCTACTCCACCAATAGGAAAACCATACCCCTCATGACCATCTGGCATGACTAGAGCGTTTTTGTGAATCCCTGGCAATGTGGTAATTCCTGCTAATTGTGTTAAAGTTCTATCACCTTTCATTTTTTCTAAAAGTTTTTCTGATGCAAAAACTATTGCTGGAACTTTCATGTTTGGAATTGTTCCTATCGGAATTTCCCATTTGTTATCATTGATTTTCTTTATTTCAACCATAATATCACCTTTCTATAATTGGTAACTTACTTATAAATTGTTTTTTGGTATGCCATACCAAAGCTATTTAAGTTATTTCATCGTTTAATTATTACATGGAAATCAAAATCAAAAATAGATTAGATTCCACCGAATTAATTAAGAAAATAAACATATTGAAAAGACAGAAGAAAATAGGAACAGAAGAATGGACACGATTAAACAGAGTTTATAAAGAATATGAAGAAAGTGGTGAATTTGATCTATCTGAAGAGAAAATATTCAAAATAAAAATAAATGAACTTAGGAGATTAATAACTCCAGAAAGACTGATTCTCTTAGAAACAATAAAATACAATACGTTTGAATCTATAACAGAAATAGCGAGGAAGCTTAATCGGGATATAAAAAATGTATATGACGATTTGAAAATATTTGAAAATTTTGGATTAATTAGATTTGAAGGACGTAGAAAAAAAAGAATTATTGTGTTGATAGAGAAGTTATCGATTATAATTTAGGTCATTCATGCATCCTAAGGTATTCTTTAACTCCATTATCCAAGATTTTCTGTCTTTTTAAATTATGTCCAAAAATCCTCATAGAACTTAATTTCGTCAAATCGTTTATTTTTGCAATATAGATCTTGAAGAAGTTTCTAGATTTTCGCGAAGTATTGTATTTTCTATAATTGATGCCAATCTCATCAAGCAATTTACAAATAAATTCAATTTCGTTCTTATCTTTCATTTCAATATAAACTTCTTTATGAGGAAGATTGAACCTAACACTACCTTCAGCTGAGAAGATTCCCCGAAGGTAGGATCTCATTAGTTTGTCTGATCTTAAAGCTTTCTGTTTCATAATAGATTTTAAATTTAGAAATAATTTTCTGAATACCACCATTGGATAATATATTTTTAAACAGGGTTTCTTTATATTATTTTTGTCGTATATAATATTAATTTTATTTTCAAGAATATTGGCGTTTTTTAGGATATTCAAATATTCCGTATAATCTAATTCTGGTCGGGTGACGATCGTAACTATAATCTTAGAACTATCTACTTTGAAATGGTTAATGAGCCATTTTATAAAGAATTTTATCAAATTTTTATCAGAATTTATAAACACTATATTTGATTTTTTACTCACGCACCCATCACCGATAAACATAGCAAAACCTTCCATAAAGTTTTCATTGATATCTATGATCCTTGGTAATATTATTGGAATATGTCCTCCCTGAAGAGAGAAATAACGTATATTTGAAAAAAGCTGCTCTTCATTTATATTCAGATCCTTGCAAATTTTTGATAATAGATATAAAGACGCATTAAGTCTGTCATTTCTGAAATAATTATAAAGGACATGGCTTGAATTTGTTATTTTCTTTGAATAAAAAGTAATAGAATCGTATCGCTCGTCTATTTTTTTACGAATGAGACTTTTGAATTCTTTACAAATATTTACTCGAATTTTTTCATCATTTCTAAATATCTTATAGACATCAACAATCATATTTTATTGATTTTTTATCTTAAGTAAGAACTTTATTTACCACCAGCTGTGGTATTATAATCTTATATATCGACAATAACTCTTACAAAATGTTTATCATCCTTTTTACCGACTTGCATATCCATATATGTTATTGCCTTTACTTCTGTCTTTGATTCGTGTTTTTCTGAATTAAACTCCTCACCCCAAGCTTCTGCTTTGAGTTTATTTCCTTCTATTGAAACTTTGAATTTTGAAAACATCAAACCTTCTGAATCTCTTAAGATAAGAAATTTTTCTAGGAAATCATAAAGCAAACTTTGCTTATCTTCTGATTCTACTTCAAATTCTCTTTTTTCTGTTTGTTCTACTTTGGATGTATCTGTCATTATCTCAAATAAACCGATAGCAGCATTTTCAAAAGCTTCTGCTAAGTCATCACCCCAAGCTTCAATGCCTACATCTGCTGTGTGTTCTATGAATTTGAACTTCATAACAAGAATAGATACTGTTTGTTTAAATGCTTTCCTGATAAAAGATAATCATGAACAAAGCAAAAAGGCCAGCAATAGGGTTTGATATTGATAGAACTGTATATCCAAATGATCCTGGTCTAGAAGAAGCCATATTCTTAGCAAAAGTAAAGGTTGCTAGTAAGAGATATGGTTGGAGAAATAGTCCAATATATTATTCAACACAAGTAGAAGAGATGATGAAAGAAAATCCTGAAGGATATAAGGATTTTGCACACAGTATTGATAGAATAGCTGTTCATGA
>JAAOXY010000036.1 GCA_018221065.1 Candidatus Aenigmatarchaeota archaeon
AAGAAAGAGGAACCTGTAGAAGAAAAGAAAGAGGAACCTGTAGAAGAAAAGAAAGAGGAACCTGTAGAAGAAAAGAAAGAGGAGAAGAAAGAAGATGGCAATAATACAGAAGAAAGCAATTAAGGAAATGAGTAATGATGATATTCATAAGAAAATTACAGAGTTTAGACTAGAGTTAGCTAAAGAAAAAGCTCAGATAATTGTTGGTGGTAGTCCAACAAGTACAGGAAGAGTTTCACAGATAAGAAAAGCTATTGCTAAACTTTTAACTGAAAATAAAATGAGACAAATTAAAGGAGGAGAGTCTACTGGCAGAAGTATGTAAAGTTTGTGGTCTTCCCAAAGAACTTTGTGTCTGTGGAGCCATGGCAAAGGAAGCAGCTAAAATCAAGGTCTATACTGTTCGAAGACGTTTCAGAAAATTTGTAACAGTAGTTGAAGGCGTTGAAAAAGATGCTAATCCAAAGCAAGTGTCAACGAAACTGAAATCAAAGTTGGCATGTGGTGGAACTTTCAAAAACAACAGAATCGAATTGCAAGGAGATCATAAAGCAAGAGTAAAACAGCTCCTGATCAAGATGGGCTTCTCTGAAGACCAAATAGAAGTTGAGTGATATGGCGATAACAATCAAGAACCTGATAAGACATGAACTTATTGGCCTTGGTGTTGCTGTTGATGAATGTACGAATAAAACTAGCATTGGAACAAAAGGAAACGTAATAAACGAAACAAAAAAATTGCTGGTGATAAGAACTAGAAAAGGAGACAAGAAAGTTCAAAAAAGTAATTCAAAGTTCATATTCACTTTGCCTAACGGCAAAAAAGTCAAAGTCGATGGAAAAAGAATTGACATGCGACCTGAAGAAAGAATAAAAGCAAGGGTGAAAAAATGGTGAAAAAAAATATCGGAATAGAAGCAAAACAACCTGAAAATACATGTGAGGATTCAAAATGTCCTTGGCATGGACAGCTCTCACTTAGAGGTAGAGTTTTCACAGGAACAGTTGTAAGTAATGGTGGAAAAAATACTGTTATAGTTAGATGGCATTATAATTATTTTATTTCAAAGTATGAGCGATATGAAAGAAGAAATACATCTGTTTCAGCTTATAATCCTGATTGTATTAATGCAAAGAAAGGCGACATAGTAAAAATTGCAGAGTGTCGTCCAATAAGTAAAACAAAATCATTCGCAGTGATTGAAAAAGTAGGTGTTAAACAATGAAATCAATAACAGCTAACGTTACAAGAGGTCTGGTAATAGGAAGTAGAATAAAATGTGCAGACAATAGTGGCGCAACTGATTTATCAATAATTGCTGTAAAAGGTTTTCATGGTGTAAAAAGAAGATTACCAGGTGCTGGTATTGCATCTTGGGTAATTTGTGCTGTAAAGAAAGGAAATCCAAAGATGAAGCACCAAGTGGTACAAGCTGTCATTGTTAGACAGAGAAAAGAATACAGAAGAAAAACTGGAATGAGAATAAAATTTGAAGATAATGCTGCAGTATTAATTAATGAAAAAGGCGATCCTAGAGGAACAAGAATCAAAGGACCAATCGCAAAAGAAGTTGTTGAAAGATTTTCAACTGTAGGTAAAATTGCATCAACGGTGGTATAATGAAATCAGCAAAACCAAATAAACAAAGAAAAGCAAGATATCAAGCACCTCTGCATGGAAAGCGGAAATTGCTAGGTGCACATCTAGCAAAGAATTTGAGAGAACAATGGAATAAAAGATCAATTACTTTGAGAAAAGGTGATGAAGTAAAGGTAATGAGAGGAAAATTTGCTGGTGAAAATGGAAAGATATCTAAGATAGACTTGAAAAGAACAAAAATTTACATTGATAGTATAAAGAGAAAGAAAGTATCTGGTGAGGAAGTTCATATTCCTTTGAGTCCATCAAACATTCTAATTACAAATCCAGTAATGGATGATCCAAAAAGAAAGAAAGTAGTACAAAGAACAATCAAAAAGGAAAAGGTGGAATAAAATGGCATGGTTAAAAAGACTAGCAACACCAAAATGGTGGCCAATTAAAAGAAAGGTAAATAAATTCGTAGCTGTACCTAGAGGTCCATATTCAGAATGTTTACCTTTAGTGGTTATAATTAGAGATGTATTTGGAGTTGCTGATAATGGTAGAGAAGCAAAGAAAGTTATCAAAGCAGGAGATGTTTTGATAGATGGTGTGAAAAGAAAGGATCCTAATTTTGGTGTTGGAAAAATGAGTTTAATAGAAATACCAAAATTAAATAAATCTTGGAGAGTAGTTTCAAGAAAAGGTTTCACATTTGTTGAAACAACTGGTGATGATTCAAAATTAAAAGTTTGTAAGATATTGGATAAAACAATTTTGAAAGGTGCAAAGATACAATTGAACCTTGATGGTGGTAGAAATCTTATAACAACAGAAAATTATTCAACTGGAGATTCTCTTGTGTTAAAGATGCCAGAACAACAAGTTGTTGATGTAATAAAGATGGACAAAGGTTCATTGGCACTTGTATCAAAAGGAAAGAAAGCTGGTAAGTTTGCAGTTATTGATGAAATTGATAACAAAAATAGAAGAGCATGGTTAAAAGAAGGAGAAAAAAGATTTGAAGTTCCTTTGAATGCTTTGTTGGCAATAGGTAAAGACAAACCATTAGTTAAATTAGAGTGATAATTATGAATTCAATGCGTGAGATAAAATTGGAAAAAGTGACCTTGAACATAGGTTGCGGTGAACCAGGTGAAAAGCTGGAAAAAGCAAAGAAATTGCTAGCTTCACTCACAGGTAAAAAAATAGTTGAGACGCATACAACAAAGAGATCAACTTTTGGTACTCCAAAAGGAAGAGCAATCGGTTGTAAGATTACTCTTAGAGGAAATGTTGCTACTGATATGTTGAAAAGAGTATTAGAGTCAATTGATTTGAAAGTTAAGAGACAATCATTTGATGCTCAAGGTAATGTTTCATTTGGCGTAAAAGAACATATCCAAATACCAGGTGTAAAATATGATCCTGATATTGGAATATATGGAATGGATATTTGTGTTACGCTCAAGAGAAAAGGATTTAGAATAATGAGAAAAAGAAATCCAACAAAAATCAGTGAGAGCCACAAAATAACTCCGGAAGATTCGGAGAAGTGGTTTATTGAAAATTTCGATGTAAAGGTTGAATGATATGAAGTCAATAAAAAAAGATAGAAAATTTGGTAAGTCATTGGCAGAGTGCAGAATATGCGGAAAGCATTCAGGAGTAATAAAAAAATATGGATTGAATTACTGTAGACAATGCTTTAGAGAAGTTGCCAAAAAAGTTGGTTTCAAAAAGTACATGTAGGTGTTAATATGAGGCATGATTTATTATCAGACGTTTTGTCAAGCATAAAGAACGGCGATAAAGTAGGAAAGAGAAAAATAATTGTACCTTCGTCAAAGATGACAAAAGAAGTGTTAATCTTGATGCAAAAGCATGAGTACATTGGTAATTTTGAATATATCGATGATGGTAAAGGTGGAAAGTTCAAGATATCTTTGTTAGGTAATGTGAATAAATGCGGTTCAATAAGACCACGTTATTCTGTTGCAGCTGACGGGTATGGAAAATATAAGAGAAGATTCCTTCCTGCATCAGGTTTCGGTATGCTGATAGTGACAACATCAAAAGGAATTATGATACATAGAGAAGCTGAAAAGAGTAATCTTGGAGGAAAACTCTTAGCATTTGTATATTGAGTGATGTAATATGGAAAAACTAGTTTCAGTACCAGAAGGAGTGCAAGTTGAAATTGATAGTTTCAAAGTTTCTGTTAGTGCTGAAAAGGGAAAACTTGAAAGAGATTTCATGGATCCTTTGTTCAAAAGATACTTGAAGATAGAAAAGATTGATGATAAAGTAAAAGTCTTTTCAATATCTGATAAAAGAAAACAGAAAGCAATAGTTGGTACTGTTGCTGCACATATACGAAATATGATAGAAGGTGTGCTTAATGGTTATGAAAAGAAATTGAAGATAGCTTACATTCATTTTCCTTTTACAGTAAAGGTTGAAGGTAATGTTGTTAATATTACAAATTTCTTGGGTGAGAAATCTCCAAGATTTGCAAAGATAATTGGCGATGCAAAGGTCGAAGTTAAAGGAGATCAAATAACAGTTGCAGGAATAAATAAAGAAGAAGTTGGACAGACTGCTGGTAATATTGAGCTTGCAACTAAAGTAAAGCGATACGATAGAAGAATATTCCAAGATGGTGTATTTTTACTGAAGTGATGATTATGAGAATAACAAAAAAACCAAAATTCATAAGATCCGGTGGAAAGAATAGGAAAAAAGTCGGAGAGAAATGGAGAAGACCTAGAGGAAGAACTAACAAATTACGACAACATAAGAAAAATAGAGGACGTCTTCCACATCCAGGTTACGGTACTCCTGCTACTTTGAGAGGTTTGCATCCATCAGGATTAGAAGAGGTTTTGATAGCTAATGTTACAGGTATGGAAAATTATGATAAAGAAAAGCAGGCTTTGAGAATAGAAGCAAAAGTTGGTGCTTTAAAGAGAATAGAGATTCAGAAGAAAGCAGAAGAATTGGGAATTAGAATCTTAAATCCAAAAAAGATTGAAGCTAAAAAACCAAAGCTAAAGAAAGAAGTTAAACTTGTAGAAAAGAAGGAAGAAGTAACAAAAGCAGTAAAGGAAGAAGTAACAAAAGTAGTAAAGGAAGAAATAACAAAAGCGGTAAAGAAAGAGTGATATTATGTTTATAGTAATGACAAAAAACCATTGCCCATCATGTGGAATAAAAGGAGATTTGTGGAAGAGAAAGCCAGAAGTTAGAATATGTCCTGGATGCAATACATATTTCAATGAATTTGGAATTGTTGTTGAATCAATGGTTGATAACGATGAGGTGTCATTTTCATGAGTTATAATAAACAAAAAAAGCTTGCAGCAAAAATATTGAAATGTGGAGAAACTCGTATTTGGATAGATCCAAGATCAGAAAAAGTAAAGCAAGCAATTACAAGAAGAGATATACGAGGATTTGTTAGTGAAGGAATCATAAAGAAACTTCCTGCAAAGAAAAATAATAGTACAGCTAAGACAAGACAGCAAAAGAAAGGAAGTAAGAAAGGAAGATTTGCAGCAAGAGATGGTAAGAAATCAACTTGGTTGAGAGCTGTTAGACCGCAGAGAAGATTACTAAAAGAAATGCGTGAGAAAAGTGAACTTATTGAAGGTGCATACAGGAAAGTTTATAGAAGAGTAAAAGGTGGTGCTTTTAGAAGTAAAGCTCACTTAACATTATACTTGAAAAATAAAGGATTGTTTAAAGAGGCGAAATAAATGTTTAAAATATTCCATAGACGAAGAAGACAGAAAAAAACTGATGCCAGTACAAGATTAAATTTATTGAGATCAGGAAAGATAAGAGTAGTATTAAGAAGGACTTTAACAGGAATGAGTATTCAATTTGTTGATTACAAAGTCGATGGTGATGTTACAAAAGTTTCAGCTGTTGCAGCTGATTTAAAGAAATTTGGTTGGAAAGCTCACACTGGTAACATACCTTCAGCATATCTTATTGGATTAGTAGCTGGTCTTAGAGCAAAGTCTGTTGGAATAGAAGAAGCAATATTAGATGTTGGATTACAAACATCGACAAAGGCTTCAAGATTATATGCTGCATTGAAAGGATTAATTGATGCAGGAATCAATATACCACACTCAGAAGAGATACTTCCGGATGATGCAAGAGTAAGTGGAGATCATATTGCTAAATATGCACAGTCAATGGATGGAGACAAAAAGAATAAATTGTTTTCAAAATACATTGCAGCTGGTATTAATCCAGATGAAGTGCCAAAGCACTTTGCTGAGGTAAAGCAAAAAATAATTGATGCTAAAGGTGTTAATAAATGACTGATAGAAAACCAAAGAAATCGCAACCAAAAGTAAAAAGAGAATCCAAAGAACAGGAAGAAAAACATAAGCAAGAAATTAGTGCAGGTGAGAAAGTCACTGAAGCTGATATTAAAAATGAAGGACCAAAGGTAGAAGTTCCTGAAGGATGGGTTCCGAGAACAGATCTTGGTAGAGCTGTCTTTGATGGTAGAATAACTGACATTGACCAGATATTCAAAGAAGGTTACAAGATAGCAGAGTCAGAGATAGTTGACACTTTGTTCCCAAATTTAGAAAATGAAATTATAATGATTGGTGGTACTTCAGGAAAAGGTGGTGGAATTAGAAGAACCATTTCAAGAAGAACTACACGTATGCATAAAAGTGGTAGAAGATTTAGAGTATCTGTTATGGTAGTTGTTGGTAATAGAGATGGCTATCTTGGTATTGGAATTGCAAGTGGACCACCGAACATGCATAGAGGTGTAATTAACAAAGCTTTACACAAAGCTAAACTTAACATAATACCGATAACGAGAGGATGCGGTTCTTGGGAATGTGGTTGTGGTTCAACACACTCTATTCCTATTAAGACTGTCGGTAAGACAGGATCTGTTTCAGTTTATTTAATGCCAGCACCAAAAGGTATTGGACTTTGTTGTAGTGCTGAGATGAAAAAAGTTATGAGACTTGCAGGTATAACTGATATTTGGGTAAAGACAAGAGGTCACTCCCAAACAAGATATAATTTTGCTAAAGCAGTATTCAATGCAATTAAAAAAGTAAATACAATCAGGATGACAGAAACACAAATGAAGAAAATCGGTGCTTGTATGGGAAAGGTGGAATAAAATGTATGCAGTGATTAGAGTAAGAGGATTGAACCATATAAGGAAACCAGTAAAAGATACTTTCACAATGTTAAGATTACATAGAAAGATGCATTGTGTTTTATTGGAAGATACTCCGATAAACAAAGGAATGATACAAAAAGTAAAAGATTGGACAACATTTGGTGAGATTAATGATGATGTTTTAAAAGCAATGATTGCAAAGAGAGGTAGAAAACTTGGTGACGTTAGATTGACACCGGAAGAAGTTGAGACTGTTTTCCAGGAAATAAAATCTGGGAAGAAACCAAAAGATACAATTATAAAACCTGTCTTTAGATTGACACCACCTTCTGGTGGATTTAAAAAATCAATTAAAGGCCATTATCCTAAAGGAGAACTTGGAAGCAGAGGAGATAAAATAAACGATTTAATAAAGAGGATGATTTGAATGACAGGTTTTTTGAGAGTTTATGATGAAGATGGATTTTTGCAAAAAATTCCTATAAATGATTTAACAATTGATAGTCTTGCAGAAATTGGAGTTTTTCAAAATGAACCAGCTGATTATACTGTAATTGATCCTGTATATGATTCAACTATGAATCTTCCAAGAAAATATGAAACACATAACAATACATTTTATTTGGATAAGCCAACTGCTAAGCCAGATAAATCCAAAGATAAAACTCATCATAGTACAAAAATTAAAAATCTTCATAGAAAAAATCGAGAAAGAAGAGATTATAAGCATGTTGGACTTGAAGAAGTTTCCAATACTGTTGATATTGTAATTGATCAAGATAAGTTTGATGCTTTGCAAGAGAATGAAGAAAGAGAACGATTGAATATTATTAATATGCAACGAGATTATATACGATATGTTGAATTTACAAAATTACAACAAATAACAACATTGAATGATGCTTAGGTGATTAAAATGCCAGCAAGATTTACTAAAAAAGTTAAGAGACAGCATGGAAGCATGACCCACGGTTGGGGCTCTAAAAAGAAACATAGAGGAGCAGGAAGCCGTGGTGGTAGAGGTATGGCTGGCATGAAGAAACATAAAAAATCTTTAATGTTAAAACTTTATCCTGACAAATTTGGTAAAAGAGGTTTCAAGATACCACAAAAAGTAAAGAGAATTAAAGGTACTGAAGCAATTAATTTGAAAGCACTAGATGTTTATGCAGTAGGTACTGGAAAAACTGAGATAGATGTTGTTGAATTAGGTTTTCACAAAGTTCTTTCTACAGGTAAACTAACACAAGCTCTTACGATTAAAGCTCCTGTATTTACGGAGAAAGCAAAGAAAAAAATCGAAGAAGCAGGTGGAAAAGCAATTGAAACTGAGATTTCTGAAGTAGCTGAAGAGGTTTCAGAAGAACCAACAGAATAAGGTAATTGAAATGATGGATTTTTTTATCAACATTGGAAAGAAGTTTCCTAGTGTTGTAGCTCCTATTCAAAAATTAACATTTAATGAAAAAATAAAATGGACATTTTTAATACTTATTACATATTATATTCTTGGATCAATAACAGTTTGGGGAATTGACCCTTCAGCTGTTGCACAATTCGAGTTCTTAGAAATCGTATTTGGTTCTAAGTTTGGTTCGTTGATTACGTTAGGTATTGGTCCTATTGTAACAGCATCTATTATACTTCAGCTGTTAGTAGGAGCTAAGATAATAGATTGGAATCTTCAAGATCCAGACGACAAGGCAAAATATACTGCAACACAAAAAGTACTTGGAATCACATTTGCATTAGTAGAAGCTATTGCTTATGTTAGTTTTGGTGCGATTCCGCCTGCAGCTGGTGGTTTGTTTGTTCTGATCACCATAATAGCGCAACTAGCATTCGGTGGTATACTGATAATGCTAATGGATGAAGTTGTATCTAAGTGGGGATTAGGTTCCGGAATATCTTTATTCATTGCTGCAGGAGTATCTAAAACAATATTTTTGAGAATATTTTCACCAGCTCTAGGAGATGCGAGTGGTGGAATAATTGCTGTATTTTTGAGTTCGTTAGGACAAGGACAGCCCAGTGCGGCGTTCATATCATTATTACCTTTAATATCTACTATAGTAGTATTTGCTATCGTAGT
>JAAOXY010000037.1 GCA_018221065.1 Candidatus Aenigmatarchaeota archaeon
ATCACTATTAGCATCAAATATTTCTCCTAGTGTATTTGCTTTTAATTGTTCTTTTGAAACTTCTTTCAATTTATTTGTGAATATATAGAAGCATGGAAGCGACATGAAAACAACTAATGGTAAACTTGGAGATGCGGGAAACAAAATACTTGACACTACTACACCTATTGTTACAAAAACTATTCCTAAAAAGAATAATTGTAAAGGTTTGTCAGTCGAGTCCTGCAATAGAAGTTCAAGTACCATTCATTACCACAAGTTAGTTTTATTTTATGTGGAATATATAGTTATCTATGGAAAAAATGAGTGTGTGTCAAAGCTGTGGTAAATTAGCAAACAAGACTTGTAAAGTATGTAGTGCTGTTGTTTGTTCTAATTGTCTAGAAAATTATGGCTGTAAAATATGTAAAAAAAAATAAGTGACTAACCAGAAAGGTTTATTTCCCTAGTTAGTTCATCTATTCTTCCTCAGCTGGTGCTTCTTCAGTAGTTTCTTCAGCTGCAGGTTCTTCAGTTGTTTCTTCTGCAGGTGCTTCTTCTGCTGTTTCTTCTGCTGCAGGTTCTTCAGTTGTTTCTTCTGCTGTTTCTTCTGCTGCAGGTTCTTCAGTTGTTTCTTCTTCTACTGGTGCTGCACTCATATCCAATGAATTTAGTGCTTCGACTAAACCATCTACAATGTTTTTGTCAGCTGGGAAACCCAAAGCATTCTTGAATCTCTTTTGTCCTGTTGGTGCAATGAATCCTTTAGATATTGAGATGAACTCATTATTTCCTTCAGGTGTCTTTGCAACTTTTCTTGCAACTTCCAAAAATTTGTTGTTTCCGAATTGAATTTCTTTTGTTTCTAATGTTTCGAATTCTACCATTTGTATTACCTCCGATTTCTACTATTTTTTTATGAGCATTATAATAATGTCACAGATTCTACTTCAGCGTTAGTAACGCCTTCTATTTTCTTAATCTTTTCTGCAACTTCGTCTGCTTTTGCACCTTCACTATCAGGTATTATGAATAAAATATTCAATGAATTTAACCCAAAAGCTATTGGCTCTATTTTAGAATCTTGTATTTTTACGATGCCAGCTATCTCAGTCTTAATCTTTTCTAAATCTGTTTCTGGAGATTCAGGCATAACCTTCATCTTAATTGCTACGTCTCCCATCAAATCACGGTCCTTCAAAGTTACATTTTTCGCAAATATATTTTTTAGAAAGTTTCTTACACATCTTGCATCTAACTATAGTAGTTTCAGAGCAAGCTGGGCATTTAAACTTGACAAAGTCTTCTTGTCCTATTAATCTAATTCCGCATGTCGAACATTTCATGTTATCACTTGTACTGTTTAATTACAAGCTATATCTATTTAAAGGTTATATATTTAGAAGAAAACGCCCCCATAGTTTAGCCTGGATAGAATGATACTACCTAAGGTAGTAAATGTAATTGATTTCCGAGTTCTAGAATATATTGACATGAGACATAGTAAGGAGCTGAAGAATAGGCTTCTGGAAGATGTTCGAAGTGGCCATTCTTTAGGATATTTGATGAAGAAATTCAATATCCCTAAGACTACTGCTTATTATTATCTGAGAAAGATCAGAGGTCGGAAATTGAAGGATCTTGAGATATCATCAGACCAGGAACTTCGTGGTGAATTTTGTGGGATATTTGCTGGAGATGGTGGGTTTGTCTACAATAGCGGATATAGGATATCGTTCTATACCTATTGTAAGGAACCTGAGTATGTTAATCATATAATATTTCTTATTGGAAAGCTTTTTGGAAATTACAGACCATATACCTATACGGAAAGATCTGTTACTATTGTAAGAACAAACAGAAAGCTCATGTATGATCTTCTTAGAAAATATCTCTTTTGGACGGGTGTTAAGACATATTCTATAGGTCTAAAAAATCCTGTAGATTCTTATGATAAGAAATTCTTGAGAGGATTTATCAGAGGAGCTGTTGACACTGATGGAAGTGTTGATGACTATGGTAGGATAGCATTTACTAGCTGTTCAAAGAAATTCTTCCAGGATGTTAGAGATGCTCTCGTTGTTTTAGGATTTAATCCAACTGTCTGGATACGAAATAGGAGTAAATATACAAAAAATAGGAAGGACAATTTTTCTGCTGTTGTAAAGAGAAAAGGACTTGATAAATATCTACGTGAGATAAGGTTTGAAAATCCTTACAAAGAACTAAAAGCTAGAAAATTAGTCCCTATGGTGTAACTTGGATAGCATACGATCTTGCGAAATTTTTGCAGAAAGGTTGTGACCCGAGTTCGAATCTCGGTAGGGGCACCAAATCTACAATCTATCAGTTATAGCATAAACGCCAGATCTTTATCTCTTAACCAATATACTGAATCTATAACCCCTTTTCAATATATGAATTTTGATATTATTTTAAAGATAGGGTTTTTCTCATACTTTGCTAACTTATTAGAAATATCAGAAGGATACTGACTATTGATTTCATCATAAATAACTTCTTTAGCTGCCTTATTATTTTTAGTTGAAGAAATAAGGAAAAACAAATCTTTTGCAATATTTCTTGTTCTCCTTTTTGATTTTTTAGGCAAATCAGCAGAATATTCATAATCTACTAAATAAACTTGATCATCTTTTTTAATGAAATTTCCTATGGCGGCATCTCCATGACGTATATTCAAGTCGTGTGCTTGCTTCAATACATCTACTGCTTTTCTTAAATATCCAAAATCTGTTTCATCGTTTAGCACATCTTCTCTGTAAATATCTCTTAAATTTTTTGTTTCTTCCAAATATTCCATAAGTATACCGTTCTTATACTTTTCTTTTAATTTTGGTGCGATTCCTTTTTCTGCAGCTCTCTCAATAAATTTATGCTCTTTATACGGTGTTGATTCTAACCAAAACCCTGCCCATCTAAGATTTTTGTAAATACGTTCTAAAGGATTTCTCTTTTTGAAAACATAGCTGTTATCATCCATTTCAACCTTATACAGACTACATCCTTTTCCAGAATTTTCATTCATTTCTTCGGAATCATACTGACTTATATTGAACTTACCCACATCTCCCATACTATTTATTACTACTTAGTAGTATATAAATATATCCTCTAGAGGATATATTAGACACCGTTATACTGACTTATTGTAACAAATGAAGGTCTTTTACGCCTTTAAATTGTATAAAACGTCATTTAAACTGTTATTTCAGTTGAAGTGATATATTTATATCATACTCGATCTATTGATAATTATGGCTATATGGATTCCAGCTCTTTTCATAGCTATTTGGTTTTTGCTACCAGCGTATGCTGCTAATGCATTTCCACCATTAG
>JAAOXY010000038.1 GCA_018221065.1 Candidatus Aenigmatarchaeota archaeon
GATCCTGCTGAAGCTGATATATCTGATTGGAATGGTGCACAAATCAAAGATTTCGTAATATTGAAATTCAGATCAGGAGATACTATATTCCCAGCAGCTACTATGAGGCCTGAGACTATATTTGGTGCAACAAATATTTGGGTCAATCCAAAAGGAACTTATGTAAAGGCTGTTGTTGATGGAGAAAAATGGGTAATTGCTGAAGATGCTGTTAAAAAATTGGAACATCTTGGTAAAACTGTTCATGTCCATGAACATGTGAGTGGAAAAGAATTCTTAGGAATGAAAGTTACTAATCCTGCTACTGAAAAAGATATACCTATTATATTCGGTGATTTTGTTAGCACTGATGAAGCAACTGGAGTTGTAATGTCAGTTCCTGCACATGATCCTCATGATTTTATACATCTTGCTAGAGCTAATCCTAAAGCTAAGCCGATTAAAGTTGTTGATATGCCTGGATTTGGAGAAGCTCCTGCTGGAGAAATGTTGGAGAAGTTTAAAATACATGATTTTAATGATGCTAAGATAGAAACTGTTAAAAAAGAATTGTATAAATTAGAATTTTTAGGAAAGATGGCAGAGAATACTGGTAAATTCAAAGGAATGCCTGTCAAAGAAGCTAAGAAAGCAATAACTGATTGGTTGTTGAGTAAGAAAGAAGCTGATTTTATTTATGAATTATCTGTAAAGCCAATACATTGTAGATGTGGTGGTGAGGTAATAATCAAAGCTGTGAAAAATCAGTGGTTTATTGATTATGGTAACTTTGAATGGAAGAACAAGGTGAAGAAGCATATCATTGATATGAATATGTATCCGCCTGAATATCAAAATGAGCTGCCTGGGATTATTGATTGGCTGGAAGGAAGGCCCTGTGTTAGAAGAAAGGGTCTTGGAACAAAATTCCCATTTGATGATAAATGGGTCATTGAAGCAATATCAGATTCAACAATATACATGTCATTTTTCATAATCAGCAAATACTTCAATCAAGGGAAGATAAAGATGGTAGATTTGACTGACAGATTCTTTGATTATGTCTTATTAGGAAAAGGAAAGGCTCTTAACAAAACTTGGGAAAAAATAAGAAAAGAATTCATTTACTGGTATCCTTTGGACATGAACTGTGGCGGCAAGGAGCACAAGTCAGTGCACTTCCCATTCTTTATTTATAATCATGTTGGGATATTTCCTAAGAAACACTGGCCAAAAGGAATATTCTTGAACTGGCACTTGGTCGTCTATGGGAAGAAGATGTCTAAGTCAAAAGGCAATGTTGTATTTTGGAAAGATGCTATTGAAAAATATGGAGCTGATGCTGTTAGACTTTACATAGCTCATGGTAGTAATCAATGGGTAGATTTTGATTGGAAAAATGAAGAAGCTGAAGTTTATTCAAATCATGTTAAATCGTTTTATGGTATCGCAGATGAATTGATAAAGAAGAAAAGTAAGTCTAATACTTCTTTGGATAAATGGATGACTTCTAGAATGAATAGGATAATAAAAGATGCAACAGAACATATGGACAAATATGAAATTAGGAAAACTATTGACAAAGCATTCTTTAGTACAATATCTGATATCAATTGGTACATGAAAAGATCTGGAAAATATAATCTAGATGTATTATCTTCTTGGGTCAAGATGTTATCTCCGTTCATACCACATGCAGCTGAAGAGGTTTGGAGCAAATTAGGAAATAAGAAATCCCTTGTTAATGAAAAGTGGCCAAGCTACAAAAAAAGTGCTATCAATCTAAAGATAGAAGCTGGCGAAGATATGATAAGACAAATCATGGGCGATGTTGGACATATTAAGAAACTTGCTAAGATAACCAAACCTAAGAAGATTTCAATATTCGTAGCTCCTAGATGGAAATATGATGTTTACAATAAGGCAATGAAAGGAAAGAGTATGAAAGCTATAATGAGTGAAAAGAAATATCAGAAAATTGGCAAGTATGTGGCTGGTTATTTCAATAAAATAACAAAAAGAATGCCATTGGACAAATTAACATTCTCAGCTCTTGATGAATATAAGATATTGAATAATGCTAAAGATTTCTTCAAGAAAAATTATGGATGTAGTATAGAGATATTTGCTTCTGGTAAATCAAAGCATCCTAAAGCAGATTCAGCTAATCCTAGCAAGCCTGGAATCTTAGTTGAATAGACCTAGATGATTATTCTTTGCAAAATAATTTGCTTTTTCAAACTCTTTATTATGTTTTGAATCTGGAGCTATTAGATAGAGTTCTGCATAACCTTCTTGAAGTAACGCAATATTCACAAAATCTTCATCTGTGTATACATATCGAAGCAATCTTCCATAAGTATCTCTGTCTCTGATATCTCTTTCTA
>JAAOXY010000039.1 GCA_018221065.1 Candidatus Aenigmatarchaeota archaeon
GTAGCAATGATAATTTTAGAATGTGCTAATCAACCACCAGAATGTTCAAACATAGCAGCACAATACATAGACAGAATAACAAACCTAAGATGGTAATTACTTTTTATTAATAAATTCCTTCATAAAATGATAAGATATGTCAATATCACACGTTTCATATTGATCACTTTCGAAGCTGCACAATCTTCTAGCACGTCCATCCTTTCCTAACATAGCATAATCATAGATTGGACATTTCACCTTACCAACATAACAAGTTTTATGATTTTTCCCTTTCTCAGTTTTAAAAACTTCATTAACAACATTATCACAAAAAGTCTGTAATAGCATAGATTTAGCATTAGTGGGATCGAACATTGTTTTCAGATATTCAAACATTTTTATCAATTGTTAATTAGAAAGAAAAGCATTTAAACGGATTTTTCGCCAATGTCTTCAGAAAACCTAAGCAAGTATCCATCAGGATCCATTACAAGAATCTCTCTAACACCAAGCAATTTGTCATCTTTTTTATACCATTTTTCGCGTATGTCCATTTTAATTGAATAATTTGCTTTCTTCAACGAGTTAACCAAACTATCAACATCATCAATATCTATCTGAAAATTAATACCTCTACCAAACGGATGCTCCAATTTACCAGTATCCCAAACAGGATCTTCAGAATACTCTTCTATCATTATTTGAGAACCTTGAAAAGATAAGAATGAAAATTTGTCTTCTTCTCGTTTATACTCTAAAACGAACCCAATAACATCTACATAAAAATCTAGACTTTTCTGTAAATTACTAACAGACAACTCGGGTACCAGTTTGTTGAATTCCATAATAAGAATTAAAATTATACAGATTTAAAGCGATACTGTATGTATGTAAGGTTCTCTTCTTGTTTAAACGGGCCCATTTGTGTACTACCAGATTCAAATGCTTCTCCACTCATTTCTTTTCCATATTGTTCAACAACAGTTTTCATATATTTGCATGAAGAAAAGAGCATTCCATCCGACAACAGATCATTAGAATCAAAGTTGTTACAGAATTCTTCCCAATCTTTAATAAGAAAATATCTCTTTTTTCCACCTTCTTTCAGTTCAATTACAACAGGAAGATTATTTATTTCATTTTGTTCTTCTTTTGTTTTAGGATTAAAATAATTTACCACAACATATCACCTAAACATTAAACACTTTCTTAGAAGTATCATAAATTTCCCAAGCAGTTTTCTTAAATGATAAATTTCTCCTCGTTGCTATTTCCTTAACTATCTGCGGAACAGTTCTACTATCAAAAATTTTACCATCTTTTCTAGGCGCATCAGACTCAACAAGTATTCTATCAATAGGAGCCCTATCAACAACCATGTCAACATCAGGATAAAAATCCAATTTATTATTTTTAGGCATAACAGAAAAATAATAACCGTTTTTAAGACCACGATCAAGCAATTGCTTAGTTCCTCTAAAACTATGAATAACAACAGGATTGACGTTATATTCCTCAAGTATATTATATACCGAACCAGCAGAATCTAAACAATGTACTATCATAGGTTTATCATTTTCTTCAGCTATTTCACACATTTTTGAAAACAAATATTGTTGCTCCTTTCTTTTTTGAGTATTAAGATTTGGAATAAGATAATGATCAATACCAACTTCGCCTATACCATCAGCCTTAGGAGCAAGTTTTTCCATCTCATGTATTTCCCTATATAGCCATTTTACATTCAGCCCAGGGGCTCCATCTGTATAAGGACTACCAAAACAAAATGGGTGTGTTCCAACAAAAGCAGAAACATTATCATATTTTGAGCACATCTTAACATTTTTCTCACTGTTATCATAATTTGTAGAAACAGATACAAGGTGTCTTACACCAAAACGTCTAGATTTTTTTATTATCCAATCAGCATTATTTTTGAATATTGGCAAATGTATGTGACCGTCTACATATTTCATATCAATCTACTCCGCCACCAGGAGCCCATTGTTGATATGTTCCATCATGTTCAAGTTCTTCAGCAGTTGTTCCAAAATTAGATCTTTTCCATTCAGGATTTTCTGCTTTAAATTTAATCATAATATCATAAGCTGCGCGAAGAGCGTTAGAATTATATTCAGGACTAGTAAATACACAATCATTTACTAATTTATCTCTGTTTCTGTCTGACCATTCAGATAAAGGACATCGTATACCATCTGATTTTCCATAAAGTCTGCATGAATCACCATCTCCAATAGTTCCATCGCCCCAAATAGCATCTTTATCAGAATTCTCAGCATTACAGAATTCATACAGTGTATTTTTCATTTCATCAAAAGTCGGCATAATAATCATCTCGATATCCCAGGAGTTTCAGTACCAAATACCAAATCTTTATACTCTTTAACATCCTCTTCGTAACATCCTACATCAGCAGCTATTTTAGAATATATTGGATATGAATTATCCGTGCCATCAGGAGCGATTATAATATTCCAATAATGCTGCTTGCTTAGCATACTATCAACTTGTTTTACTTGCGACTGATTCAATACCATGGATAAAATTATATCCAAAAGCATTTAAACGCATCATCTAATTATGTTTATGATAAAAACCATCATATTTGACTACGGTAATGTTGTATTCGAACCTGTAACAGAAGGTGCAATAAAGAAAGTAATAAAGAAATACAATGTCTCAGAAGAAGTAGCTCTAGGTTTATTTGCAACAAGAGCAAGAAAAGAAGGATATAGAATAAGAACAGGAAAAATGACTGCAAAACAATACTGGAAAGCAGTTGGTAAGAAGTTAGGAACAACACATAAAGAAACAATGAAATTGAGAAAAGAAATATTGGAAGGATACAAACCAAAACCAGGCATGTTAGA
>JAAOXY010000040.1 GCA_018221065.1 Candidatus Aenigmatarchaeota archaeon
AATTCACCAACATAATATTCAATTCCACTTCCAGTATCACCAGGATTACTCCAACTATAATATGGACTATAATGTTCTGTTAATTTAGTTCCAGAGTGAGACTCATATATTTCTGGAGTGTTAGGAATACTATCATCAATATACAAAGTTGTGTTACCTATCTCACCAAGATTACCAGCGTTATCAACAGCTCTTACATAAACAATATGTATTCCTTCAGATTGTGCAGGTGTTTCAAATGGTGATGTAACTTCTATCCAATCACCATAATTTATCATGTATTCATAATGATCTATTCCATTTACATCCAATACCGGACTCCATGATATTGTATGTTGTTTATCAGAAGCCCAATCCGATGGATCAGCATTTACAATTGGTGCTGGTGGTGCTGTTATATCAACAACACTTATTAATTTTTCATAATTGTTATTTGATTCATTGCTTTCGAATATTTTACCAGTTGAATCTGCCTTTATCTTTATATTATGATTACCATAAGTAGCATTCCATTTTAATTTAACAGTATCTGATTTTGACTTTTCAATTGACACTTCTTCAGAATCTACTTTAAATCCATCAATTAATAATTCTACAATAAAGTTATCTGCATCAGAATTTCCATTATTTGATAAACTCACATTAAATGTTCCTTCTTTCAAATCAGACAATACTTTAGGATTTATGTAGACTTCATCAATAGATATGTCAGCTGCATTACTATGAACTTTTATTGGAGTTTTCAAGATACTTTGCAAATTAGAAGTATCTATTGCTGTTATCTCAAGTAAATAATCCCCTTCAGATGGTGCAGTTATTGTTCCTTTGTATACACTACCATCTAATGTTAACATTACTTCTTCGGATTTCAATAAAACTTTTGCTTCCTTTATACCAACATTATCTGTTATGTCTACAGATAATGAAACATCATCTCCTTCGTGTATTATTTCAGGCAAGTAATATACAGAATTTATTATTGGTGCAGTAACATCATAGGCAAATATGCTCTTTGATGCATTGTTATTTGTTTTATCTGTTTCGTTTATATTATTTTCAGGATCTAGAGATATCTTTATTGTTTGTACACCATAATTTGCTGTCCAGTTAAATTCAGTTGTTGTGTATGAATCAAGACCAACATCAATTTTATTTTCTATTGTATGTCTTCCAACATCAATTAACACAGTAACATTTTCAGCTTTGGTCTTTCCCATATTATGAACATTGAGACTAATAGTTTTACTAATTCCTGCTGATATTTCTCCTGTTATTATGTCAGAAGGATTTATTTTCAAGTCTGGTTCGATTCCATAAACATTAACGCTACCAGATTTACTTGTAGTTAAACCATCAATATCTGTTACTACAAGACTTATAGGGTATTTTCCAGCTGTGCTAGGAGATATAATTCCTTCATATAGACCGCTTGAAGGATTATATTTTATATCATATGTGCTGTCTAGCATTATCTTAACGGTATCAACACCAACATTATCTGAGACATTTGCTGATATTATTATGTTATCTCCAACATAGACACTTTCCGTGTAATTGAAACTATGTATCACAGGAGGTTCAGTATCTAATACATAAATTGATCTAGTTGCATCATTATTTGATTCATCATATTCAGATATCTTATCTCCGGAATCAACAACAACTTTCAATTCATGACTTCCTTGTAAAGCATTCCATCTTAATTCTAATGAGGTATTCGATGTTCCTGTTAAACTAATAGTCTTGTTATCAACATTGACATCATCTACTTTCAGAGTAACAATAAAGTCTTCGGCTAAACCATCACCATAGTTATATACAGTTGTGTTTACTTTGACAACATTTCCAGTTTCAGGTGCATTTGGTGTATATGATAAGTTACTGTCTAAAGATAGTTCGGGTTCCAATGAATATGTTTCTAATTTTTCAATTGCAGTTGCTTCAAGTGAAACAAAATCTTTTACTTTTATTAGTACATCATATATTCCTGCTGTTGGAGTACTCACAGAAGTTTCATACAATTCAGACGTATTGTTGTATGTAAGAATATAATCTGTATCATCTAATTTTATTGTTACATTTTCAATTTGTACATTATCTTCAGCATCAACTTTGATTGTTATTGTTTTACCAGCTTCAACCGGATTAGGTGTAATATCAACTGAAATTATTTCTGGTGCTTCAGTATCATGTATCTCGTATTGGAAATCTATATTTGATATTTCTAAAGTTCCTCTATCTTCAGAATAAAATGTTATTGGAACTAAGCAAACTGATTCTGTGCAAACATCATCAGTATATTTTTGTATTTCATCTGAAAAGTCATCTGTTGTTTGTTTTTCTAAGTAATATCCTGAATAACTCCATTCAAAGTCTCCGTCTGTTGTTGCATCCATTTTAGGATTCTTTGGTTTATTCGGTACAATACATTCCCATTCATCCCAAGTACTAGTTTTATCACATATTTCTCCAGTATCACAATCTGAATCTTTTCCACAATTCAATACATATACATTATCATGATCACCAACTCCCCATCCAGCCCAAGCAGTTGACCAATAACCACTTCTATAATCATAATCCCAACATTGGTAATATGCTTCAGGAATACCTTTTTTCGGTGCATTAGCAATAGAAAAACTTCCTGTTTTTGAAATTGAAGTTCCCGAACATCCACTACCATCACAACTTGGCCATGAACCAGTTATTTTATAACTTGCTTTATCACCTTTACAATAATTATCAATTTTAAATTCTTTAACAAAATAAGTTCTCCAAACACCATCTATTTTGACATTTTGATAGTCACCCCTAGACCAAGGGGTATTCATCGCAGCTCTTGCATGTGCAGTAGCAGGTCCGTATGATTCTATATGTTCGTAACAATAAGCATAACCAGATTGTGTACATGATGATCCACCAGTTATATCAAAATCAGTTTCTATTATTTTTTCCAGTGTTTCATTCGAATCTGAATCAAATCCATTATCACTTCCTTTACCTTCTATTATTTTAGGTATTTCTATTTCTGGGGCTTCTTCTTCAGATTCTGTTGTAAGTGTTGAACTTGTTGATTTATCATTATTTTCTTTTCCAGTTATGTCAAGTTCAGCAACCTTAACAGTTGCAGGTCTTATTATCTTTAAGTAAACTGTTTCATTTCTTCCACCAGTAGGGAATTTCAAATTCTTTACTGTAGCACCGTCATTAAATATATTTGTTTTTATTTCACCAGCTGCAGCAATAACAATATTGGCAATAGTTTCATTTGTTACATTATGACTATCTGTTGCACTAAGTTTTATTTCATGTGTTCCTACAGACAAAGTTGATACCGAAAAAGATGAACCAGTATATAATTCACCGTCTAAACTAGATGACCACTTTAGAGAAGATGCAGGTATAGAACCATCTTCTAAATCATCCGCATATCCTGAAAAACTTACTGTGTCATCCTTTCGGAAGATTTTTCCAGATTCAGGATTACTTATTGTTATTTCAGGCGGTTTTGAAGTTATTATTATATTGAAATAAAGGTACGTACTTTTTCCATTACTGTTTGTTGTCTTTAATTTCATTAAGTGTTCTCCTATTGAAAGAGAACTTGTTGTTAGGTTTTCACTAGTACCAACATCTCCATCAATACTTGATATCCAAACCAATGAATCTCCAGTTAATTCACCATCTTCTGCATCTAAACTTGTTCCTATTAATTCAACCGGATAACTATGTACAAAACTTTCCCCGTTTCTAGGATTTAGTAAAGATGCTATTGGATAACCAGCAGGATTTACAGTTATCATTAATGAGTCTGTTTTTTGTAATCCGTGGCTATCTGTAACTATTACTTTTATTATGTGTGTTCCTTCTGATAATGAAGATATGTTTAATATTTTATCAGTACCAATGAAACCATCGATGTTAGATTCCCAAACAATAGAATTATTTGTAAGTACACCATCTTGTGGATCGCTTGCTGTACAATTAAATATTACAGGATAACCAAAGAATGCCTGGGTATTATTTTTAGGATTATCAATTGATACGATAGGAGTTCCTTCTTCTATTTCTATTTCAATATTAGAAGTTGTTGTGAATCCCGAACTATCAATACTTGTAAGACTTATTACATGTTTTCCAACTGATAGATCATTTATTTCAAAACTTGTACCATTTCCAATACTATCATCAGTATCAGATTCCCAAACCAATGAATCTCCAGTTAATTCACCATCTTCTTGATCAGATGCATAACCTTTGAAATAAATTACAGCTCCTTCTGCAAACAATTCTGTTCTTGGTGATTCTATTCTTGAAGAAGGATAACCAGCAGGTCTTATTACAATGCCAATTTGTTCACTTGTAGAATGATTTTCATAATCTTCTGCAGTTAATGTTATTATATGTGTTCCTTCTGACAATGAATCTATTTTTAATGATTCACCATTACCTATTGCACCATCTAAACTAGATTCCCACACTATTGAATCATTTACTAACATACCATCTTGTGGATCTATTCCCATTCCAAAGAACTCTATTTCTTCACCATAGGAGAACATTTGTCCATCTAAAGGATTGTTTATTTCTACTGTTGGGTATGCAGACAGAATAGTTATGTTTTTCAAAATGAAATTATTAAATTCATTTGTTTCCTTCACTCTACTGTAAGGATCTATTAAAACATGTATTCTATGTTCACCTATTAAATCAGAATTCATAGAAATTTCTATTTTAGTTGATTCATCAGATGCTATATTAGTTATTGTTTTTGTTGATATTAATTCCATTTTTTTGTATCCATTAGGATATGTGTATTCGTCATAAATATGTGTTTTAAAACTTCCAGAGTTTTCATTACCATCGTTCCTTATCATTGCATTTATGTTAAATGTATCTTCTGTTGATGGTTTAGTTTCTGAGAACCAAATTGCATTTGATTTTAAATCTGGTCCGTCAATTTCAATTGTACTACCTATGTAATAATCATCACCATCTGTTGCATATTCATCTACCATAGCCCGATTTATTATTTCATTCATCTCATCGCTAAGATTTCCTATAACTTCCGGAGGTATTGAACTTAACATTACTCCTCCACGCCATGTCCAATCACAAGTTTCACCATGGAAACCGCACGGTGCACTTTGACTATAAAGATATTGCCATGCTTGTTCATTCCAGTAATCTATATTAAAAGATGGGCTTGAATAAAGTCCTGTTATGTTCTTTGAATTTATATTATCGCCAAAAGGAATATTTCTTCTATCACCATCTTTATACCATTGAGCTATTGCTAGTGAAGCATAAGCACTTCTAAGATCTTGATATTTTGGATGATTGTTGACAAGATCTTTTGTTACAGGAGTTATTCTTTCTCTATGTCTTGATATATATTCATCTCTAAAGTTCATCATTCTTCCGAAAAGATATTCTTCAGCTTCTTCATTTAATCCGTAAGAATCTAATCCTGGAAGAGATACAGCATCCATTGTTACACTTACATCCATCTTAGAATTTTCTATAAAGATATAACAATCTGTTCCATTAACTTCAAAATATTCTGGGTGTATCCAAGTTCTCAAAATAGTGTGCGGTACTGAATTAAATCCTTTTGAATTTAGATAACTCCAATAAGGACCACCCTTTATATCATCTATCCAATATTGTGCCATCTCTTTGTCGAGTTTCTTTTGTTCTGAACTTGCAAATTGATCAAACTTTAATTTTACATCAGCATCGAGCATAACTCTTGCTGTTTCTGTTTCTCTAAATGTTTCATCTATTCTTTCAACAGATCCCTTGTATCCACCAGAACCATCTGGTACTATATCCATTGTAATCCATTGTTCATGATCTGGTATTACAAGACCAGTCATAAAATCATTTACAGCATGATTTCTTTCTTCTGAAAGATTTAATATAACATCGCCCGAACCTGCTTCTTCTCCTTTTAACGCAAATACAAATCCTTCATCTTGTTCAGAACAAGTAGAAATATAATTTAAATTCAAATCAGTAAAATCTATTCCACTTTCATCTGTATCATTCATATTTTTCGACAATTTTTTAGTAATAATTTCAAAGGCTACTTCATCTTCTACTTCTGTTCCATAAATTTCTATTAACCAGTCACCATTCATTGGGTCAAGAGCAACAAGACCGTCTTCTAATCTAGGATTTTCAATTTCTTGTCTAAAACTTCCATCTGGTGATATTAAACTCAATTTAAGTTCATCATCAGTATCCCAATCAATTGATACTTTTATTTTATCTTCGCCAGTTATAGTTAAATTGCTTCTCCAAATATCATTATCATAAACAAATGCATCTAATGTATCACCAACTTTCATTTTATGAAAATGAGAATAGATTGCTTTGTAGACATCTATTCTTGGAAAAGTATTACCATCAGATGTAACATCTCTACCAGTTTCAGCTAGAACTTCTCTTATCTCATCAATATCTGCATCAATATCATTTTCTTCCAAATATTCATTTATCAATGCAATTGAACCAGATACATGTGGAGCAGCAAAAGAGGTACCATGTGCTACCGCCCACCCACCACCAGCTCTAGTTGATGTTATATCTTCACCAGGAGCAAGAACTTCAAGAAAATCTGGTCTATTAGTTTCATCCGTAACTTCATCTATATTATCCCCATTGTCAAAAACAGAACCAACAGAAATAACCTCTCTTATACAAGCTGGTGCAGCCATAGCATTTGTTCTATGTTCATTACCAGATGAAGCTACAACAGCTATTCCATTATCAACAGCAGCTTCTACTGCTCTATTCCAAGCACCTACTCTGCCATCACAAGCACTTGTGTACATATCATCAGTTCCAATGCTCATACTTATTATGTCTATTTCTAAATCTTCACTATTATCAACGCACCATTCAATAGCTCTTGTTATTACTCCCAAATTTTCAAATCTATTATTTTCGTCTAGAGCTTTTACTGCAACTATTTTTGAGTCTGGTGCAACACTTCTGTATGTAGGATGACCTTCAGCAGCAAGTATTCCTGTAACAAAAGTACCATGCCAGTTTTCATCCATTGGGTCATCGTCTCTATTATCAACATCACGACCACCTATAACTTTTTCACAAGTTCCATTCAAGAAAGTCTCAGTATCACAATCTCCCAAATTAGGATGTCCATAATCAACACCTGTATCTATTACACAGATGACCTGACCATCTCCTGATAATGATGTTCTTTCACCAATAGAATCATGCACTTTGTCAGCATGTATTATAGGAAGAGATTGGAATGTGTGTCCACCACCAGAAACTTCATTAGTTTCTATAGAAACAACACGTGGATCTTTACGCAGTTTTTCAAAACCTTCTTTTGTTATATTTCCGGAGAAACCATTGAATATCTTATATTTGTGTTCAAGCTGAAAATCTGAGTCATCTAATGTAGAAAGAATAGAATTTTCCATAACCTCAAATTCTGAAACACGAGTAGAATATACCTTAGCATTTTTCCCAAAAGACTTAGGTTCGTATTTAGTTGATTCTGATTCATCTAACAAAACAGTTACGGAAATTAATGATTTATTTTCAAAAGAATCATAAATTTCATCTTCAAGTTTGGTATCATACATTTCTGCAGATACTAACCCAGATAAAAGTACTATAGATAAAAATATTGACATTACAATAATATTTCTATTCATTTCCACCACCCTCCAAATAATTTAATTCTACAAAATCAACTATGCTATTTTTCTCAAGTTTACAAATCCATTCTGCTTCATTTCCAGATCCGATATTTATAATAATCCATTTATTAGAACCAGATTCAATAATTGTAAAATTATTTTCATTTACAAATTCGTTTATTTCAAATTCTGAAATTTCAAGACCAAATCCTATTATTATCTCACCATTTGATGAACTTAGTGTATAGTTATTTTTATCTAATATACACTCACGTGTTTTCACATAATCAAAAGAAAATGATAGAATCAAGCAGAAAATACCTATAGATAATAAAATTATAATTCCTTTATCTATATTTTTATTAACCAATTTCATAACCCCAATCAGGATAAATACCTTTCTTTTCTGTATCGTACCTGAAACGTTGCTAACATAACCGAACCGGAAAAAATACCGGTGAACAACGTCGCTTGTATAATGTGCGCTCCTTTTTATCAAAAGTTCAGGTCTTTATTCCAAAACCACCCAAGACCTATCTAATCTTTGTATTCAATATATTTAAGTTCACTCTATTTCTTGGGTAGTGAAAGGTACTATTTTTTTGTTCGACAAATGCCTTAAAAAAAATAAAAAGCAATAAAATTTTAGTTAGTACAATATCCAGCAGATTTGCACCATTTGTGAGTAGGTCCTTTGTAGGTTACCTCTTCATCATTTACTTTTTCTATTTCATAATTTTCAGATTTCATTTCAATTCCTTCTAAATGCTGCAATATCCAGCAGATTTGCATACATGCCCTAGGAATGGATATTCATTTGTTGAATTATCTTTTCCTACTTTTTCTATACTAAGTTCTCTATAGTTTGTTTCCATCTACATTACCTCCTGTTCATTCATCATCTCACACGCAATAGGGTCTACACCAAGTGAGTCCCCATTTTTTTGAGCATTATATCTACAACCACCTTTACAAACTTTCAAAGATTCACA
>JAAOXY010000006.1 GCA_018221065.1 Candidatus Aenigmatarchaeota archaeon
TAATCAACATCTATAAATAAAGGTTCAGTATCAGAATAAATCTGAATAAACTGGTGTCCCTTATGGTCTGCTCTTGCAACATACTTAGGATGTTCATCCTCCGGTTTGTTGAAAGGGTCTCCCGCAGAAGTACTTATATCATCCAATTGAATTGGTTGAATACTCCTCCTTATTGTATCAGTAAGCGTAGTATCAGTCGTTTTTGTTACCAAGTTTGCCCTATCTGCTTTAAGCGGATGAGCATCGGTAGTAGGTATTGCCGTATTAGGCAAGCTACTATCATGATTCCATTTAACGTCCTTTACGGTACGATTACAATCAGGGTCATTAAAAAACCCATTCATGCTCAAAAAGAACATGAAGTTTGGCAAAGTTTCGGTTGAAAATACCGAAGTTGGTCCAGCTACTCTGATAGTTCTAACAAGTGGCAGAATGTTCTGCTTAACTTTTTCGTCTAATTCAAACTTAGAATAATTCTCCTTAACATATTCCATAAGTGCAAGATTGAGAAACCTATCTTTCTCTGTAGCGTCAAACCAAGGGGCTTGATACTTATCTAACAGTATATCGACTAAATCATGGAGTTCCAGGTTCGTCATTAGATTTTATTAACTTCTTTCTTTATAGTTGGAATCAAGTCTTCGTTCTTTTCATCTTTTAGCCATAGCAAAGCCTGGTCAAAATTTACTCCCATTGTAACCTGATTGTATTTCCACACACCTTGTTTATCTACGGCAAAGACATTTTTGTCTCTTCCTCGATATAAGAGTTCTTTTAAAACTCTTTCAGGGGCGTTCCATTCTCTCAGGATTCCTTCTGGGCTGTCTGTTGCAAATTCATACATTGCAGCCTTTACTGTTGTTTCTGCTGTATTCTCGGTATTAATACCAAAAAGTCTAGCAAAATCAGATAATTCCTTACCATTTAACTCCTTAACGACAATCTTTGCTTCAAGAGCAGTTTCCTCATATCCTAATCTCTTTTTCTCTTCTTCTTGAAGGTCTAAGAGTACGATAATAGGGTCTGGTCTTTTAACAAACACAGGATGGTCGATAATGTGCTCATACAATAGTTTATCATCCTTGCTATTGAGGTCTAGAGTTTCAGATGACTTTGCAGCTCCATTGAACTTGTAAGTCCTGTCTTCTCCATTCGCCCATTTAAGGATTCTATGTGTATTAAGCTCTTTATCCCAGTAAGAACCAACAGTAAAAATACCTGCCTTATCCGGGTTAGTTAATGTTAATTCTATTCTTCCTTGGTCTTTTTTCATGTCTTTAATTTATTAAATGTTAAGTAATAAAGGGGAAGAACTTAATCTTCCCCGTTATAATTATTATCCATATTGAAGGATACCACAAGATTTAGGTCGTCTCAATACAACTCCTGTATGGCTCATGTATTCAACACTAAATGCATCCTTGCTGTTTGCAGCAGTCATACTATTTTGGTTGAATGGATTAACCATACCGTCAATGTACTTAACGATAAATCCTCTATTGATACCTTCTGCGCCTTTTACAAGCATTTCTAAGTTTGATACACCTTCTGGTAAAACACCAAAATTAACGAATACCATCTTGTAAGACTCTTTTGGCAATCCGTCTGGAGCCAAATCGTGATGCAAGTTGGGGTCATCAAATAATGGATTATGAACCAAAGTCATAGTCAATCCCATTGCTTTATAGCTCAAGAAGTCTCCACCTAGTTTGATGTCGTCACTCATATCAGCATCGTAGTAAAGTACACTACCATCCGTGATATAAAAGTCTTTCATCGCTTGTTGGAACTCTCTTAAACCAGCAGTACCTGTAAATACTAAGTATTTAGCATTAGTTTCGCCATTAGTATAACGAAGGTCAGCTAAAAAGTTAGTGATTTCTTTCTCGGTCAATGGTGGTACGTAAGTAGCCATGTTTCCACCGTCAATTTGAGCTAATAGCCCATCTCCAGTATAAACAGGTTTTCCGTCAGCATACATGGTAGGATTACCATTTGAATCGACAGAAATTTTATCATACCATCTTTTAAGCTCCATCTCATACATGAATTTTTCACGAATTTGAGATTCGGCCGTAAAGTACCATAGTCTTTGTCCACCTGATTCAACCCAAGTAACATCTGTCATTGCAGAACCAGAGATTTCTCCAGCTTGACGACAAATAGACAAGTAATTGATATATTTATCAGGATACACTAAGTTACCATAGCCTTTTTCAGAAGACTCAGTATGTGCATTACCAATAACGCCAGACTGTTTACCAGCAGCAGCATTTGCAGCAGTAAATGTAGCAGTAGCGTCAGCAGTTTGCAATACCATAGTATAAGTATAACCACCAGCAGTTTGAACAGAACTTGTAATTAAAGCTTGTTCTCCGTTTTCGAATCTTAGAATATCTGCTTTATTAGCAAAGTTTTCTTTAAATTCAACTGTAAATGGAGTACCTGAAACGCCAGTTCCACTAGTAGTACCAGTTGCAGTTTGTGGTCTAGACAAACGTCCTTGAATCCACCATTCGAAAGCGTTTCCGCCAATAATTTTTTCGTCAGCATATCTTCCTAGTCCCTCTGTAAAATAAGTTAGAGAGTACTGAGGAAATTCCCTTATAATCTTTTTAGATATTTGTGGGAATAACAATAAATTTTGAGCTAGGGAGTTCTCTACTAAAGTAGATTTTCCGTATTGCCCTTTGTTAATTCTCATTTTTTAATAATTTTAATTTGTCAAAATAAGACTTCTTATCCATTAACGAATTTGCTTGCATCAAATCCTACATTTTCATTTTCATTATCAACTAAAGCACTTTTCTTAACCTGCTTAGTAGGGGCTAGTTTATCTAAAAATTCCTTCTTTCCTGCTGATTTGCCTTTGGCTGACCAGATTTTTTGGATTTTCGGTTTATTTAGAACAAAAAACGCTGCCTCTATTAGCGTATTCGGGTCTTTTAGTAATTCCTCTTGGAACTTACCGGTACTTATAAAGCTGCTAACTGCTTTTCTATCATCATTGCTGATTTCACCACCTAAGATGTTTTCTGTCTTTGACAAATTACTATCTAAGTTCTTTTTAAAGTTCTTTACATTCTCGTCTGCAAGAGCAATTTTATCTTGCTCTTTTTTCTGCATGAAGGAAACGTAATCATCTTTTTGTTTCTTTAATTGGCCTAAAATATTTTTATCTTCAAATTTTAGATTACCATTATCTTTTGCATTATCAATAAAATCATCAATGTCCTCCTCTGTATATTCGCTATTCTCTCCAAGGACTGCTCTTATTCTAGACTCTGAATCTAAAGATAACAACTTGTTTATTCTATTGAGGTTTGAATCTTCTGAAATAACAACCTGTTCTTTTGTTGTTTTTTCTTTTGCCTTGCTTATGAAGTCATTATAATCTTCTGCCTCTATATTTAATTCTTTAGCAACGGATTTCCAAGCATTATCTTTTTGGTCATCAGGAGATGATGGGTCAGATAGGTCATCTGTTGTTTTTTCTTGTGCTCTTTCTTGATATGCCTCTTGAGGAGTAGTAGGTTCTTCCTCTGTCATTACATCTTCTATTTCTTCCTCTGTTTGAATATCGGGTTCGGATTCTATACTGTCCCAAGAAAATGTCTCTTCCATTTGTTCTAGCTCTTCAGTAGATACAGGTTCTTCTATAGCATCTGCAACATCCGCTACTTCCTCTTTAGTAAAAGCATCAGCGTCAAACAAGGTTGGTTGTTCTACTTCTGGAGCTGCTTCATCTGTAGGAGTTTCTGCATTCTCATCATTACTTACATCAACAGATGGTGCGTTTTCATCTACAGTTACTTCTGGCTTCGTATTATCTTCTTGAGTCTTTTTCATATCTTTTTTTGTTCAAATTTATAAAATAATTATTAATTATCCAAATTGAGCTAAATCAATAAGGCTATCATCGTTATTTATAGCTGTTTCTTCAAAGGCTGTTCTGTCCAAATCTCTAGTGAATTTATGGTCTTCGTAGCTTTTTTTACCTGCTTGTTCAACTTTTTCTGCTTCAACCTTACCATCCGCTGCAACTTGAGCTGCTTGAACTTTAGCTTGGTTGCCTTCTCGCATGACATTAATTTTCTGAGCATCTGATTCTGCTTGCATCTGTGCAGCTTGTTGCTGAGCTTGTATTTGTTGCTCTTGCATTGCTTTGTTTGCTTCCTGGGTTGCTTTGATTGATTTTTCTAGTATTTTTTCTGATTCTTTTGCTGTATCAGAGTTTAATACTTTTATTATATCTAAGAACCCTAGCTGCCCACCTCTCAATGCTGCTTCTGCGAGTCCCATTATTGTTTCTTTATTCTGAACTTCTTTAAAGGAGTTCTTTATAAACATAGAGTATTCATGTGCATCTAGTTTTTCGTCACCCATCAACTCAAGCATCTTAACACCCTTCTCTCCTAGAGGGAATACAAATTTCTTTCTTCCTCCCCAGGCTATTTTCATTAAATCAACAACTCTTGTCATTGATTGCTCTATTACCTTTGCGTGTGTATAGTA
>JAAOXY010000041.1 GCA_018221065.1 Candidatus Aenigmatarchaeota archaeon
AGAAAGCTTCGTGCAGTTGCAGGTGAACTAGGTAAAGTAGATCCTGCTGCAATGTTTGAAGCATTGAGAGGAAAAGATTTCCAGTATCAATATTTCCCTTCCAATTGTCTAATTGAATTAGATGAAGAACCACCAAGAGACATGAATGAAAAAGCACTTGACATAACTTTAATTTTATCAAAGATGTTACACGCAAGTATCGCAGATGAGATACACACAATGAGAAAAATAGTAACAGATGGTTCAAACACTTCTGCATTCCAACGTACTGCACTTGTTGGTAGAAACGGTTACTTAGACACAAGCAAAGGAAAAGTGTCAATAGATAATATTTCAGTTGAAGAAGAATCGGCAGGTATAGTTGAAAAACAAAACAAATATGCTGTGTATAGATTAGATAGATTAGGAATACCTTTGGTTGAGATTGGAACAGGACCAGACATAAAAGATCCGGAACATGCACAAGAAGTTGCAGAAAAAATTGGTATGTTAATAAGATCAACAGGAAAAAGCCAAAGAGGAATTGGTTCAACAAGACAAGATGTTAATGTTTCTATTCGTGGTGGTAATAGGATTGAGATAAAGGGTGTTCAGGAACTTGGTATGATAAAGATAATGATAGATAATGAGATACAAAGACAGAAGAACCTTATTCAATTACCAAAGCAGATAGGTAAAGTAAAATTAAGGGAACCGGAAGAAGTTACAGGAATATTTGATGATACTAAATGTGAATTTATTAAGAAGATTGTAAAACGTAATGGAACAATTTATGGAATGGTCTTACCAAACATGACAGGACTTCTAGGAAAAGAATTATGTTCTGGAAAAACATTAGGAAGAGAACTTGCAGATTATGCAGTATCTCACGGAGTAAAAGGTATGATTCATTCTGATGAAGATTTAAAAAAATATAAAATAGAACCTGACTTCGAAGAGATGTCAATTTTATTAAAAAGAAAAGAAAATGACGCAGTTATGATTATAGCTGGTGATGAAGAAGCTCTAAGAGCAATTAACGCAGTAAAAGACAGGTTAGCAATATTAATCAAAGGTATTGTACCAAAAGAAACAAGAGCTGCAAACCCAGACGGAACAACAAGGTACACAAGACCTTTACCAGGATCTGGAAGAATGTATCCAGAAACAGATCTTAAACCAATCAAAGTAGATAAGAAATATTTAAAAACATTGAAACTTCCAGAAACATTAGAAGCAAAAGCAAAAAGATACAAGAAGATAATACCAAAAGATATGGTAGGTCAAATATTGAGAAGTGAATATCTTGAGTTCTTTGAGAATAATAATAAAAAATATGATGCTACACTTATAGCAAATATAATAACTTCTTTGTTAAAAGATCTTAGAAGAAATGGAGTTAAGACAGAGAATATAACAGATGAACACCTGTTGCAAGTTCTAGATATGTACAAGAAGAAAACAATAGTAAAAGAAGCAATACCAACTGTACTAGAATCAATAGCAAAAAATCCAAACTTAAATGTTAGTCAAGCTTTAGATAAAACCGGAATAAAGTCCATGACAGAAAAAGAATTAGATAAGATAATTGATGACGTATTTAAGAACAATCCTAAGTTAGTTGAAGAAAAGAAGATGTCAGCACTAATGGGAGATGTAATGAAAGTAGTGCGTGGAAGAATATCTGGTAAGATTGTTGCAAAGAAAATTTCAGAAAGATTAAAGTGATTCTTCTCTTAAAGGCCAACCAATTAATGCAGTAGGAACAGCATCTATAATTTTAACTCTTAAGAATTTTCCAAGTTGGTTACCAGACTTGTTTATTATAATTTTCTTATATGAAAAGTTCCTTCCAATCCACTGGCCTTCTCTATCACCTTTTTTGGATATCAATATATCACCTTTCCAACCAATCCATTCTTTATTTTTAATAAGAGAATAATTCAAAACAAGATTTGTCATAACTCTCGTTCTTTCTTTCATAACGTCAGTTGGTATTTGCTGCAATGCTTGCGCAGGTGTGTTAGGTCTCATTGCATATCTGGAAATATTAGCAAAGTCAGAATCAATTCTTTTTAATACTTTAATTGTATTTTTAAATTGTTCTTCGGTCTCTCCAGGAAAACCAACAATAACATCAGTCCAAAGTGTTATTTTAAATACTTTTTTTATTTCATCAACAACTTCTATAAATTCTTCAGCAGTATATTGTCTCCCCATCGTTTTCAATATTTCATTGTCACCTGATTGCATTGGTAAGTGAAAGAACTTGTACATTTTTCTATTGTTAAATACTCCCATTAGTTCAGGCAGTTTATCTTTTATGTTGTTTATGTTCAACATTCCAACTCTAACACGAAAATCTCCACGTATCTTTGTTATGTCTCCCAAAAGTTCATGTAATCTACTTTCACCATATTTATCAAAACCATACGCACCAGTATCTTGTCCAGTTATCCAAACTTCTTTACATCCTTCTTGTACAGCTTTTTCAATATCTTGTAATATTTTTACTTTAGGATATGATTTTATCTCACCTTTAGCTATCTTTGTAGCACAATAAGTACAATGTCCGGTGCATCCAGTTGCTATTGGAACTATGTGTACTGTTTTATTATGCCTTAATTTTGGTTCACCGAGAATAGATTTTTCTTCACCTTCTAATAATCTAACTCTGCCACCACCAAATATTTTATCCATTACTCTAGCAAACTCAGAAGTTTTATGAGTACTAACAAAACTAGCATTAGGAACAGTTGTTGCAAGCCTATCAAAACCAGCATCAACAAAACATCCAGTTACAACTAATTTAGAATCTGGAAACTTTTCAGCAAGAGTTTCTAATCTATAAAGAATTTTTTGCTCAGTAACAGCTTTTACAACACAAGAATTAACAATTACAGCATCAGCATTAGATTCGCTATCCACTATATTATAACCATACTTAGTTAGAAGTCCGGCAATCACTTCTGATTGTGATTGATTTGCACTACATCCATATGTCTCAATGTAGACTCTCCGCATAAAATCACTTAAATATTTGATTGTCCAATAAGTTGTATGTCTTCGATATTAATTAAGAATGCCAAGTATATAATAACTCCTAACAAAGTTCTAAAAAATAAGAATATACTGATAGAAGACGACACTATTGTTTCTTTTAATGAAACAGACACATCTGATCATGTTATTGACGGTTCTAATTCAATCGTAACACCAGGATTGATTAATGCTCATACTCATGCAGCAATGAGTTTATTCAGAGGATATGCAGATGATCTACCTTTAAAAGAATGGTTAGAAAGAAAGATACTTCCTGTTGAAGCCAAACTTAAACCAGAAGATATCCATCTCGGAACATTACTTTCATGTGTTGAGATGATAAAATCAGGTACCACTTCTTTCGTCGATATGTACTATGATGTAAAATCTGTAGTCAAAGCTGTTCAGAAAATTGGAATGCGTGCATGTGTTTCTGAAGTAGTCACAGATAATTTTGATAGAGATCTCAGAGAGACGGCTATAAAAAAATCAAAAGAAGCTTTGAATTATGTTAAGTCATTAAATGACCCAAAGATTATTCCTTCTATTGCTCCGCATTCTCTTTACACATGTTCACAAAATCTGTATCTTGATTTGAAAGACATGGCAATGGAACATCAAGTAAAGATGCACACACATCTAGCTGAGACAAAGCAAGAAGAAGCAGATGTTTACAAGATTTATTCTTTAAAGCCATTTGAAGTTATGCAGAAGATGAGAATGCTCGGACCTGAGTTTATTCTTGCTCATTGTGTTTGGTTAACAAAAGAAAATATAATGGATATAGCAGATTCTGGATCATATGTTGTTCATAATCCAGTTTCAAATTTAAAACTAGGTTCAGGAATTGCACCAGCCAATGATCTAATGCATGCTAATGCTAAGCTTTGTTTAGGAACAGACGGTTCAGCAAGCAACAACACTGTTGATATGTTTGAAACCATGAAGATGACTTCTATTTTACACAAAGGTAATGATCTAAATCCAATTGCAACACCAGCACATAGAGTCATAGAAGCAGCCACTACTAATGCAGCTGGCATATTCAACATAGATAATAGAATAGCAAAGGGTGGTGTAGGTGATTTAGTTCTGATAGATATCAGAAAACCTCATCTTCAACCGCTGATAAATCCAGTTTCTCAGATAGTTTACAGCGCAAAATCAACTGATGTGAATACGGTCATAATTGATGGAAGAATAGTCATGAAAAACAGGAAGATTCCGGGTATTGATGAAGAACAGCTGTATCAGGATGTTGAAAAAACAGTCAAAAGATTGATATAGATTTCTAAGAAAAAACACCCTTAAATCCTTTTCTACCCAATTTTTAATTAGGGGAGAACTATGGCTAGGAAAATACGATCAGGATTAGTTTTTGGAAAATCTGGAGAAAGTACCAATCCAGCTTATTTGTCAATAGATCCTAAAGAGATGGATTTGTATAGATACGTTGATGTTGAATCGATATTTCTTCAACTTGGTTACGAAATAAAAGGCGTACCTAAAGAAATAAGGAAAGCACACCCTCGTAGAACAATTCGTCATTCTAAAAAATATATGTACAAATTCTTAATACCTGATCCATGCGTTGATTGTAAATCAGATAATAAATCTTCTTTTCTCAATGAACTTAGTGTTGAATATAGAGAATTGTATAAAACATCTTTTAAAGAATCTGAGAAAGATTTGAAAAGATTTGATAAATTTGCCAAATCTGTAAAGAATCAAGATGACAAAGATTATGTTGAAGAATTTGATGATATTTGTAAGAATTCAGGAAATAGGCTAGCTGTAAAGATTATAGAAGCAGCAGAAGAGAAGAAAAGACTAAAAAAAATTAGAGATAGAGAATTCAAGATAAATGCAAAAAGAAAAGAAAAAAGAAAAGAAGGCATGAGTTTGTTATATGGCTTACCTGCTAGACTTGGTTTAGGTGGTGTTGGTTATGCGGGAGGAAAGATAATATCTAATACTCTTGGCGATAAAATACCATTTCTTAAGGAAAATTCTGGTGAATTAGCAATGGGAATAGCTGCAACATTGTTCATAGGTGCGGGTTATGGTATTGATAAATATCAAGAAATGAAAGACAATACAGCAGAAAAAATATATCAAGCAAAAACAAAAAAAGTGAGTAAAAAACTTGCTGATTCTAAGCGTGCTATAGTTGTCCAGACTTTAGCAGAAGTACTTAATACATATGCAGAGAGTCGTCCTGAGATGGTAAAGAAGTTTGGGTACAAATCCGAAAAACAGATAAAGAAGGAACTCAATAATTATTTAAAGAAATATGAGAAATATGCGAAGTGATAATAAATGGCTATATTTGATTCAATGGGAAATACAATTGAATACGCAGAGATAATTTACGAAGGTATGAAACATAAAGCTGACATAGCTACACCAGAAGAATTACCAGGCGTATATTGTGATGCTGTTATAGTTACAACTACGTATGAAGCTATGCTATTATTACGCGAACCAGGAACAGAAATATACAAGACTATCAAAGGCATATATGAGTCTCAAAAAGCTCTCGTAGAGAATATAGAAGCTAGAGCAAAAGCTGAAAGAATAAATCTAAAATGCTAATTCTTTGGAATCAACTTAGCATCTTTTATTATGAAGGATCCAGAAGTTCCATCCCATTTTACTTCCGAATCAGTTACTTCTACTCTACTTTGATACAACGGACAATCTAAAACAATAGTCTCAAACTCTCCACCTTCTCCAGCAATATGAATTCCATGTTTTTTCTTAACTTCCAACAAATCATCAATGCATTTGTCGTCAATTTCTCGTCCTAACCATGATTCATCAAGTCCATCAGCAGCTACTCCAACTATTATGACTTTGAATCCTTCTTTTACCATTGTTCTTAGATATTTCTCAACATCCGCATGCCATAATGGAGCAACCAATTCAATCTTAAGTTCTTCACAGACCTTAGCTACTCTATCTCTTTGATATTCAGATTCAATAGCACCACAAAGAATACCATCAATATCTAGATCTTTTACAAGTATCTTGATATCTTCAACTTCTTTTTCCTTTATTCCGAAAGACTTCTTTGTAGCTAATTTCATACCCAAAGTTTGAGAAAGTAGCATAACCATTCCAATATTGTCAGTATGATACATGTAGCTTTCAGGATTTTCACTCATTACAGTGCCTAGAAAGTGTATTTTATGGCCTTCTTGCTTAGCTTTGTAGATAGCATATGTACTATCCTTTCCACCTGAGAATAATCCAACTAATTTCATGCGCTTTATTTAGATTTAGTAGATTTAAAGATACTACTAACCAATGACTCCATCAGAAATACTCCTTTTCCAAAAGGCTTCCAATCGAACCTTTATTTAAAAAGCCTTTAAATACTTCTTAGTTCCATATATATTACACTTTTTTGAATCTAATCATAGGAGGTAGTATTAGATGGCGTTTCATATAAAAATTGAGAATGTTGTTGCATCCGCTTCTTTGGGTGTTCCAATAAAACTTGAAAAAATTGTTTCTAGCTTAGATGGAATAGAATACGAGCCAGAGCAATTTCCAGGATTGGTAATGAGATTGAAGAATCCAAAAGTAGCTGCATTAATTTTTTCATCAGGTAAGATAGTCTGTACTGGTGCAAAATCACCAAAAGATGTTAAAGAAGCAGTTAAAATTATTGTTAAGCGATTAAACAAACTGAAATTCAAGATAAAAGATGGATACAGAGTAAAGTTAGAAAATATAGTAGCATCAGCTAAACTAGAAGGCGAATTAAATCTTGATATGATAGCATTTACTCTTGAAAATACAGAATACGAACCAGAGCAATTCCCAGGATTGGTATTCAGAATGGATGATCCTAGAGTTACTTTCTTGCTCTTTGGAAGTGGAAAAATCATATGTACTGGTGGTAGGAGTATAGCAGATGTAAAAAGAGCAGTAGCGAAAATAGATATTAGACTAAAGAAATTAGTGAAAGATAACAAGAACAAAAAGTTTATGTGAATGAATTGTTCACATAAATATTTTCACACCCAATTATTGTCGGGGGATTTCCATGCAGGAGACAGAGAGATTTGAAAAGTTTTTTTCAGACAATTATGAACAAGAGCTAGGGAAGGCTATATCTGAAGGAAATCACTCTGTTGATATTGATTTTACTATTCTTGATAGAGATGATCCAGAACTAGCTGATATGCTATTGGATGAGCCAAACGCAATGATTGCGTCTGCCAAAGAAGCAATAACGAGTATGGATCTTATAACAGATTCAGTGATTAAGATTACTCCACGTTTCAAGAATCTTCCAGAACAATCATTCATAAGAATAAAAGATCTTAGATCAAAGCATCTAGATAAATTGATAACACTTGATGGTGTTGTAAGAAGAGCATCTGATGTTAAACCAGAAATTTCAATTGCTCATTGGAAATGTCCTGAATGTGACGAAATTACACGAGTATTCCAGAAAGAAAAGATTCTGAAACATCCAAAATCATGTGATAGTTGTGGAGCAAAGAAGAATATGGATCTTGTCAAACAAGACTTGAAAGACATGAGATTTTTAGTAATTGAAGATCCATTTGAAACAGCAACTTCAGAACGTAGAGGCAATATTCCTATTTACCTTACTGATGATTTAACAACGCCAAAGATGCAAAGAAGAACAGAGCCAGGAACTCGTTTATTGATAACAGGATCATTAAGAGAATTGAAAAAAGTGGTTCATGGAAAAATCAAAACACAATTAGATATTTTCTTCGAAGCAAATCATGTTCAACCAACAGAAATACAATGGGAAGATGTTAAAATAAGTGAAGAAGATGAGGCAATAATTAAACAATTAGCAAACGATCCCAAAGTTTACGAAAAGATAATTGGTTCGATAGCTACATCAATGTTCGGAATGGAATATGTAAAAGAAGCAATTGCTTATCAATTGTTTGGCGGAGTTCCGAGAAAACTTCCTGATGGAACACGATTAAGAGGAGATATTCATATCCTTCTTGTTGGAGATCCTGCAGTTGGAAAGACACAATTATTAAAATTGGTTTCAGATGTTATGCCACGAGGAAAATACGTTTCAGGTAAAGGTGTTTCAGGTGTTGGTCTTACAGCATCTGTTACAAAAGATGAAGAGTTTATGGGTGGTTGGGTCTTAGAAGCAGGTGCAATGGTTCTATGTCACAAAGGAATGATTTCCATTGATGAATTTGATAAAATTGCAAAAGATGATCAAGTTGCTATGCACGAGGCTATGTCTACACAAACCATTTCAGTTGCAAAAGCATCTATCTTTGCAACATTACCAGCAGAAACAGCAGTTCTTGGTGGTGCAAATCCAAGATTTTCTAGATTTGACCGATTCAAATCAGTTGCAGAACAAGTTGATATTCCTGATACATTATTAAGTAGATTTGATTTAAAATTTATCCTAAGAGATATCCCTAATAAAGAGCAAGATGAAAAATTAGCTGAGCATATTGTTGGAACAAGAACAGATGTAGAATCCCTGAAACCAATGATAGACATAGATTTATTACGAAAATATATTGCATATGTAAAAAATCAATGTGAACCTGACATGACAGTAGAAGCAGCACGACGTTTGAAAGAATTCTATGTAAATATGCGAAACATGTATCAAGGTGAAGATGCAAGTACAATTGCTATTACTTTAAGACAATATGAAGCAATGATAAGAATTTCTGAAGCAGCTGCAAAAATAAGACTTAGTGACAAAGTAGAGGTTGCAGATGCAGAAAGAGCAATTAAGATTATGAAGATTTCTATTAACCAATTAGGTTATGATGAAGAGACTGGTAAGATAGATATTGATAGAACAGAAGGAACCTCCAGTTCTAAGAGACACAAGATAAGTGTTATGCTTGATATATTGGATAAACTTACAAAGCAGATAGGTAAAGAAATACCAGAAAATGAATTTGTAATTGCAGCAATAGATGAAGGATTAAAAGAAAGAGAAGTAAAAGAATTAATACAAAGATTAGAAGCAGAAGGTCTAATATATAGACCAAGGCCAAAGCATATAGGTAAACCACAGTGATATTATGGAAGCAAAAAGATTAACAGCTAAAAAAACATCTAACACAGAGATTTCAAAAGGTAAATTTGTAAAGAAATTAGGTTTTGAATCTAGTTATGTACTTACAGATTTAGGTAGGAGATTATCAAGAGTTAGAGTTCTCGGATTAATTGTTGACAAATTCATAAGTCAGGATGAGAAATATGCAACACTTACTTTAGATGATGGTAAAGATACTCTTAGATTAAAATCATTTGTTAATGTTAAAATATTCAATGGTCTTGAACCTGGTGCTCTTGTTGATGTTTTTGGTAAAGTTAAAGAATACAATGGTGAGATTTATGTCACACCAGAAATTCTAAAAAAAGTTGATGCTAATTTTGAAACATTGCGTGCTCTAGAATTAAAGGAAATAAAGATAGATCAGTTAAAAAAGATAAAATTGGTTGAAGATCAAAAAAATAACACTTCAGATATCAATGAATTAGAAAAGGCACTAAAAAATATAGTATCAAGAGAAGACATAGAATCTATTATAGAGGCAGATGAAATATTAATAACTGATACAGAAGAAGTTGCAGAAAAGAGTGTACATAACAAAGAAAAGATTCTCGAACTTATAGGAAAAAT
>JAAOXY010000042.1 GCA_018221065.1 Candidatus Aenigmatarchaeota archaeon
CCTGCCGTTTGTGTTTTCACTACTGACTTTTTCTTTGCTACCATTTTATTTTCCTCTGTTTTCTTCGTTTAGTATTAATTTAAATTCACCTTTCATTATAGGTATTAAAGTTCTGGCCCTCTCAAAACCATGATCGTTTATCTCAGATAGAAACATAATCATGTCAAACTTTTCCAAACTCTTTACAAAATTAAACTCATCATCTGATAATTTAATATTATGATCTATCATTTACGCTACCTATCAGTAAAAATTGTGATTCTATTTTATTTAAGTTTTACATACTTGTCAAATATTATTTATTAGTTTAAAATATAAGCACATTCAACAATTAAGGGCATTAATATGAAGTTTTTAGCAATGAAAGTAGAAGATGAGTTACTTCATGATTTTGATATTGCAGCAAAATCACATCATCGAAGTAGATCTCAGCATATGAGAGAGCTAATGATTGAAGAGATAAATAAAATTAAGAAAAAAGATAGCGCATTATTTGAGGGCAAAAATAATGACCAATGAAATAACAATAAAAACACTTATAGAAAATGAAAGCATAATAGAGAAAGGATTAAACACATTCTATGATGTTGGTAATGCTTTAATATCTATTCGTGATAATAAACAATACAAAGAAGAATACGATACATTTGAATGTTACTGCATTGAACGATGGGGGATAAAAAAAGCCTATGCCTATAGGCTAATGACGGCCAGTGAAACAACTGATAATTTGTCTACAATTGTAGACGTTTTGCCAGAAAATGAAGGGCAGGCTCAACAGCTATCAAAAGTACCACCAGAAGAACAAGCTGAGGTATGGACTCAAACGCAAGATGAAACAGGAAAAGAACAGCCGACTGCCGCAGAGATAAAAGAAGTTGTAGAAAGAAAACAAGATGGCAGCTTCCATATATCTAATAAAGAAAACGACTGGTACACACCTGTAGAGATAATTGATTCTGCAAGAAAAGTCATGGGATCTATTACTCTTGATCCAGCATCAAGTAATATGGCGCAGGAAGTTGTATGCGCTGAACATTACTACACAAAAGAAAATGATGGGTTAGAACAAGATTGGTTTGGATCGGTTTGGTTAAATCCACCATATTCAATGCCAGAAATAGGACTTTTCATTAATAAATTAGTAAATTCTTCGCTGGATGGATCAATCGTTCTCACTAATAACTCATCTGATACAAGATGGTTTCACTTACTTTTAGAACATTCAAATCTTGTTTGTTTTACAAAAGGTAGAATTTCTTTTACTAATCCTAGCATGGAAACAATGGCAACCAGGCAAGGGCAAGCATTTTTCTATAGTGGTGAAAACAAAGACTCATTCATACAGGAATTCAGGAAATATGGTGAAATACTTGAGGTTGTGTCATGAGTATCAGACACAATTGCGAATCTAGTGGGTGTTACATAAAAAAACAAACACCTGACTGGGGATTTTTGGACAACAGCTTCAGCGGAAAAATAAAAATATCAGATATGGATGGAATGGTTGAAGCAAATGGCCACTTGCTAATACTTGAATGGAAGCGTGAAGGTGTTGCTATCTCAGACGGACAGAGGATCATGTTTGAGAAAATAACAACAAACAGCAGAATTACAGTTTATGTGATATTTGGTGATCCAGAATATTCAATCCCAAAGCATATAAAAATATACAAAGATGGGGTAATAGTTAATGACAAAGAATGTGCTGCTGAAAATTTAAAAAATTATTGCACTTACTGGGAAAAGAGTGTCAGAGAATTAATTACTGATAATTAACAAATAGGATCATCAAAATGAAAAATGACACAAAATTAAATCTTGAAAATATGGCTATAAAAATACTCGGAATTGAAACTTTGGAAACACGTCATAGTGATGAACTTGATTTTCACGAACTGGCAGTATGGAAAATAAATGAACTTATTGAAGCTGCTTATAATGCTGGAAAAGAAAGTCTTACGTCGAGCCAGCGATGAAAGAACTAACAGGAACGCTTGTAATTGGCGGAAATGAAACTACTTCTGGTACTTTTATTAGGAAGGAAGAGGTTGAGGATGAGATTGATACAAAAAACAACATAATTATGCTTCATAAAATTATTGATTGTAAGCACAAGGATGAGATTGACGAACTGGTTAATGCGCTTGA
>JAAOXY010000043.1 GCA_018221065.1 Candidatus Aenigmatarchaeota archaeon
AGCCGACAGTTGCCATGGGAATGATAGAGAATGACGCACTGAAAGATATCGCTTTGGATATCGAAAGTAAGTTGAAGAAAGCCATTGATGGGGTGTGATAAATCCCTACAGAGGTAATACTCGTGGTTACAACAAAAGAGAACAAGTATATGTGTGATTAGTGTAAGCTATGGTACACGGAAGTATCATGGGCTGAAAAATGCGAAGCATGGTGCAAAGAGAACAATAGTTGTAATCTTGAGATTACAAAAAACAGGATTATGCAAGACGCTGAGCCGGTATAAAACACAACGCCTGACAAGAGGATGCGAAACAATGAAAGAACATTGGAACAAGGTGTATAGTTCAAGAGACACAACCCGGTTGGGGTGGTATGAGGAATCACCTGAAAAATCTTTAGAACTTATTGACAAGTGCAATACTAATGAACATGACAAGATACTTGATGTTGGTTCAGGAGCATCAACCCTTATTGATAATCTCATCAGTAGGGGATATAAAAATATCATTGCTACAGATATCAGCATAGAAGCTCTAGAAAAACTAAAACAACGATTGGGTGATGATGCCCAGTTAGTTAAATGGATCGTTGATGATCTTGCTCATCCAAAACATCTCAATGACTTAAAAGATATAACTATATGGCATGACCGAGCAGTATTACATTTCTTAACAGAAGAAAGTGAACGACAGACATACTTGTTAACATTGCAGAAAATCGTGAAAAATAAGGGTTATGTAATCATTGCTTCGTTTTCATTAGATGGGGCTTCAAAGTGCAGTGGTTTAGATGTAAGAAGATATGATGAGAATATGCTTCAGGAATTTTTAGGAAACGGATTTAAATTGCTCGAACATTGTAGTTATTTATATCATATGCCTTCAGGTGATAAAAGACCATATATTTATGCACTATTTCAGAGAATATAACTTATGGAGAACTAAGAATGAAAGAATATGATTTAATTATAATTGGTGGCGGAGCTGCTGCTTTTGCAGCCGCGAATACTGCAAATCGACTGAAGAAAAAAACATTGATGATTAATGACCAAAAGATTTTACCATTGGGTGGAACATGCGTTAATGTAGGTTGTGTCCCTTCTAAAATAATGCTTCATCAAGGAGCAACTTCATACTATCCTCAAAGGAGTGTTTTTAGAGGAATAAAAATGAAAGGGGAGACTGATTTCGTCGAAGCATTAAAAGAAACAAGAGAGATGGCTTCCGGATTTCAAGAATCAAACTATGGTAAAGTCATAGCTAAGCAGGAATTTATTGATTTCAAAGAAGGTCATGGCAAATTTAAAGATTCTCATACAATTATTGTTGGTGAAGAAGAATTCAAAGGAGATAAGATACTAATAGCAACAGGAGCCTCAACATTTATTCCGCCAATAAAAGGAATTCAAAATATTGATTACCTAACTAATGATAAAATATTCTTTGAGTTAAATGAAAAACCAGAATCCATAATTATTCTAGGCGGTGGAGCAGAAGCTATGGAATTCTCTCAAATATTTCATCACTTTGGGATAAAAGTGACAGTTATACAAAGATCTGACAGAGTATTGACAAAACTTGATGCGGATATTGCAAAAGAACTACAAAAACATCTTGAAAAGGAAGGAATAACAATACATACTGGAACGTCAATAAA
>JAAOXY010000044.1 GCA_018221065.1 Candidatus Aenigmatarchaeota archaeon
TCAAGTATTGTAAGGGGATCATCAATAAACATCTTAATAAATTCTGATTTTTTCTTATCATCCAACATATTTTCAAACTTTCTCAGAGGCCTGTACAAAGGAGACAGCAATGTAAATATCATTGTTTTAGTTCTTTCCAATTCTTTCTTATTATCATCAGCTTCTTTTTCACTATTGATATATTCAGAATACTCTTCACCAGATCTCAGGGCTTCCAGCTCTTTCTCAGATTCAACAGACATATTTTCTAGTCTTATTATCTCTTTTTCTAATTTACCAATCTCAATCCCCATCTCAACATTCTTCTTCTCCAATCCATCTATAGAATCCATATTCTCACTTACCATAGCAACAGCTTTGAAAATACTAGAATCAATGAGCTCTTTCACAGTTTTTGAATTTTTCTCAAGCGAAACAAGTTTCTCTTTAACAATACCCATCTTTTCAGGAAAAGCCACTGAAAGATAATAGAAATTTTTCCTATTAGCTTCAACAGTTTTTAAGAATTCAACTATAGTAAAATTCATCTCTTTCAAAGAAGACAATGTAACATCATCTGGTATTGATATGGCCTCAGCTGTAAAAATAGATGTAAGTTTTTCTCTGGTTGATTTTAAAATAGAATCTGTCGTAGCATCTCTGCTAGCTATCTCAGATGTTTTTATGTCATTTATAGTGGTTATTAAGAAATTCTTATCACTCCTGATAACATCTACTATAGAAGATGCTTCAGCAGATATTTTGTCAAGTTCTTTTTTATTTAATGATTCTATCTTACCCAATACTTCATCAAAGCCTATTGTCTCTTCCTTAGGTTCTTCTTTTACTTTCGCTTCCTTCTTCTTGAATATCTTTTCCAATAACCACATTAAGTAAAATAGTATTCTTAGATTCAAATATCTTCAAAGTAGTCAAAAATATCAAGAACAGAAAAGGATTTAAATTGATTTCTTACCCAACAAACAATAATGCTTTCCAGAATCAACATGCAAATCAAGTATCTTAAAATCACTAAAATCTTTTTTCATAATCGTTTTATTATAGATAAAATGAGGCAATCCTTTCTCTTCACCATCTAAAGGAACATAAGTCCTAACTTCAGGCATCTTAAATTTAGTAGCTCTCCTTTTCCACCTACTAGCAGAAACAGTAACAAACACAATACCGTTAGTTCTAAGAACTCTACCAATCTCAGAAACACAATATTTTACCTGTTTATGATACCCATGATGTATTACTTGAGTAGATACAACAGCATCAAAAAATCCATCTTTATATGGAAATTTCTTATAACAAGAAAATTGTTTCAATTTAACTTTCAAACCATTCTCCTTAAGCCACTTTCTAGTTATTTTCAATCCAGCTTCAGAAACATCAGCACCATACACATCAAAACCAGCTTTAGCTAACAATAATGTATGTCTACCAGAACCACAACCAAGATCTAATACTCTTTTAACTTTCTCTTTCTTCAACAATCTAATAACTTTCTTCATATCTTCCTGTGGCTTAACAAATACCTTACCCCTTTCTTTAAAGATATCTTCCCATGTACCCATAATAATAATTCAAAGAAATAGCATTTAAATCAAAATCTATCAGTCTGTTTAAACTCATCCCACAATTCTATATCTAAATGATTCAAACAAAGTTTAGATATTATAACACTATCAGGACCAGTCTCAACATGTATCTTAGGTAAGTATATAGGATTAGAATCAACTTTACCCCTCTCAGCACGTTCAATAGTCATATTATAATTAACAAGAACACCAATACCAAGTCCAGTATCTTTTCTATGATCATCATCAAATTGAGTGCAGTAAGCTTCACCATTGATAACATGTAACAAATAGTTTCCTTCATCACCAACTTGCATATTAACACCAATATCCAAAAAACTAGAAGTTATAGGAACATCAGTCCTTTTACCAACCATGTAAAGAACATTCTTGTCACCACTAACTAATCTAAGAGATTCAAAATCATTAGGTATTATAGCTTTTCTATAGTTCATATGATATACATGAAAATCCTTTTCCTTGCCAACAAGTTCAATATGATCAGCAATATAGTTGAAAGTCTTTTCATCTAATGGTCCAACATTTAACATAATAGAAATAGAGCAGAAAAGGATTTAAATTCACATTTAAAGGTTAATACACCATTATTCCCATGACAGGAACTAAACAGATACCTTTGGCTTCTTATGAAGATCAAGAAAATCCTATGACAGCTTACTTAGTAAAAGATGAAAAAGGATGCACAGAGCTGTTTTTCCCAGCAGAAAATGAATTTAAAACAACAGCGTTTTACTTGACAGGAGACGGATACAGGATATCAGGAGCTACAGAAGAATATGTAAAGATGCTAAAAGGTGAAGCAAAACCAACTAAAGGCATAAAAATAACTTCTGTACAAATGGATAAAGAACATTATACTAATTATCAATTCATTGGACACAATATCTGCGGATTCACAGGAGATGTTCCAGCATATATCTTAGCACTTCTACAAGAAGAAAGAAAAGCAACAGAACAAGAGATATCTTCTCGAAGATTATTTGAACAGAATACTGAA
>JAAOXY010000007.1 GCA_018221065.1 Candidatus Aenigmatarchaeota archaeon
ATATCGTATCAAGTGCAGAATTAATCTTATCACCAACTTTAGTAGAACCTATGCATTTTACCATAATTCCAAAATCACATTTAACAGGTCCATTAGTGACAATATAATAAAGAAAATCTGATGTCTGCTGAGTATAATTATATTTATACGGATAGTCGGCAAGTGCTTTATACTTTTCTAGGGTTTCAGCTGTCATATTTTGAATGTCATCAGCAGTTGAATCTTCCATATTCATAAGAGAACTAGCAATATCTTCTGCTGCTCTGCAACTAGCATTATTAGCATAAAGATTCATCTTTCCAAGATCTGGCTGGATCTCAAATAGTTTTGGTAGATATATTTTCCCAAGTTCCTCAAGTTCCTCATTTAGTTTTTGCTTACGTTCCTCAAAGAGATTGCAGAATCTATCCATCCTATTATCATAATCATTTTTCATAGCTTTCATGTCTGGTTTCATACCCATAACTAAATGTGCGTGAGCAAGACTAGCTTTGCTATTATATTCCTTGCGTAAATCAGATACATCAGCCATAATCACATATGAATAGAAAAAGATTTAAACATAAACAAGCATTTAAAAGGTTGTTGAATCTAATCACCACCTTTAGTAGTACGCTATTCTCAATCTGTTATAATACTTATTCTGAGATGATGGAAAGTGTACCTGATTCGGAAAAAGATATTCATTGGTGGGAAGCCTCCAGTAAAAGTAGAGTTCTCCTAACACCAAAACTTAAAGATCTATTGAGTTATAGAAAGAAATTATTGAAATTGAAACAAAAAGATTTGGCTAAAATACTTAATATCAAAACGAGCAGAATGTCTCTTTATGAAAATTATAGAAGATGTCCTACTGTATCTATCTTTCTAAGATGGATAAAGGTACTTAGTATATCAAAAGAAGTGATTGAAAAATACATAATATTATTTAATGCACCCAAATTTAAGTTTAAACTTGATAAATTTCCATATCCTGAAGTGCCTGAACATGCTGAAATTATAGCGCATACATTATTTGATGGTACTCTTGCAAGGGGGCGTTCATTTTATTATGAAACACACAACCCCATTGAGCAAAACGGATTCAGAAAACTGATTGAAAAATGTAATATGAGTGATGCGATTTACAGTTCTTTCAGCTCTGGAGTGAAAATGTATGGTTTGTCTTCTGTAGCCTCTAATCTGTTGATAAATCATTACAACTTTCAAAAAGACAGATTGTCTGAGAAAATCATGGACTATACATTGAATGATAAGAAGTGGATAAATGCTGTATTAAGAGCGTGTTTTATTGATGAAGGTAGTGCCGGAAAAGAAAAATTAAGAGACAATATATTAATTGCATGTTCTTTAAGAAATGAAACACTTGCCAATCAAATCTTAAGATTATTAAGGAAAGATCACTCGTGTAGATTGTGTATTGACACTAGAAGAAATGAATTTACTGTACTATTGCATAATAGGTCATTAACAGGTTTTTATAATGATGCACTTAAACACCTTCCAGACGATTATTATAAAAAGATAAATATCCAAAGAATGATTAATAGATTACAACCTACAAAATTTAAATGGTGATAATGCATGGGTAAAGAGATCCCCGAAAAAAGACATGGCCTCCATATCGCCTTGGTTCCTGATGGAAACAGAAGATGGGCTAAAAAAAGAGGAAAGCCTGTCTTGGCAGGACATAAAGCTGGAGCTAAGAAAATGGAAGAACTTGCTAAATGGTGCGCTGAAAGAGATGATGTAGATATGGTAACAATCTATGCACTTTCTACTGAGAATCTTAATAGAGATAAAAAAGAACTATCACATCTTTGGGATGTTTATGAGCAAGGATTAAAAAGATTTGTCAAGAGGAATAAAGATGAGAATGGATTGAGACTCAATATAACTGGAGATGCTGGTGTTTGGAAAAAAGATTTTAAGACAGCTGCAAAAGATGTTATGAAAGCTACACAACACTACACTGGTGGTGTGCTAAATGTAATGCTTGCTTATGGAAGTCAATTTGAAATTCTAAATTCTGTTAAAAAAATAGCTGCAAAAGGATTGAAAACAATGCCTGCTGTAGAAAAAGCATTCAGAAGTTGTCTTATGGTTTCTAATCCTGTTGATCTTGTAATAAGAACTGGGAATGAACATAGACTAAGCAATTTCTTACTATACCAAGCTGCATATGCAGAAATACATTTTTCTAAATCAATGTGGCCAGATTTTTCTAAAAAAGAATTTGAAAAGATATTAAAATGGTACTATAAAAGAGACAGAAGAATGGGTAAGTAATCATTCTTTTGGTTTTAATAATGGGAACATCTGACATTCTCTTATTGGTTTGTTCATTAAGAAACTGAACAATCTTTCTGATATTCCAAATCCTGTTGCTGGTGGCATTCCATGTTCTAATGCAATTACAAAATCTTCATCATTCATCTGCGCTTCATCATCGCCAGCTTCTCTTAATTTTCCTTGCTCTTTGAAACGAGCAGCTTGATCTACTGGATCATTTAACTCAGAATAACCATTGCCTAACTCACTTCCTGCTATAATAACATGATATCTTTCTGTAACATTAGGATCTCCTCTTTTCTTCTTTGCCAATGGTGATATTACAAGAGGTTCGTTGATTAAAAATCCAGGTCCGCCTATCTTCTTTCTACAGTATTTCCAAAGATGGTCAATACCTCTACCAACATTAAATCCTTTTTTCTCATATTCAACTTTCAATTCTTTCAATTTCTTCTCTACTTGTTTTTGATTTGTTTTGTTGATATCTATTCCTGTATGTTTCTTGACTTCTTTAGCATAATCATATTTCTGCCATTTTTTACCTAGATCTACTTTGAAACCATTTATCTCAAACTTCAAAGTACCAAAGGTTTTATTTGCTACATATTTGTATAATTCTTCAACAAGCTTCATACCATCTTTATAATCAGAATATGCCAAATAAAATTCCATCTGTGTATAATCTTGTGCATGCTCTGGATCTATTCCTTCATTTCTAAATATTCTTCCTATTTCGAATATCTTCTCAAACCCAGCAACTAACAATCTTTTCTGCCAAAGTTCTCCTGTTGATATTCTCAGATATACATCCATATCTAAAGCATTATGATGTGTCTTGAAAGGTTTTGCATCTGCTCCACCTGTTGTATTCTCTAATGTAGGTGTCTCAATTTCAACAAATCCTTTTTCTAAAAGAAATTCACGCATAGCGTTCCAGAACTTTGTCTTTTTTATGAAAATGTCTTTTACTTCTGGATTCATCAACATGTCCAAATATCTTTTTCTATAACGTGTTTCAGCATCTTTCAAACCAAACCATTCTTTTGGCAGTGGTCTTATTGCACGAGACAATATCTCTACTTTCTTTACAAAAACACTAAGCTCTCCACGTTTTGTTTTGATGACGCTGCCTTCTATACCTATTATGTCTCCTGGATGTAGAAGTTCAACTAATTTGTTTTCTTTTTTCTTTAAATTCTTTTCTTCTATGTAAAGTTGTATCCTTCCTGAAAAATCTTCAAGATCTATAAAACGAAGTTTACCATGACCTCTTGAAGAACGTATTCTACCAGCTATTCTTAATTTTACTTTATTTTTTTTCTGATCTGGTTTTAATTTATCATATTTTTTCTTTATTTCAGAAATAACAGTGTTTCTATCAAACCTATATGCATAAGGTTCAAAACCTAATTTACGTATTTCTTCTACTTCTTTTGGATATTTTAAATCTCCCACAACTACACCTTCTTTACTGAAGATAATTACAATGTTTGAATATTTATATGTAAGCGATACTGAAAGAAGTTATGGTTGATTGGTACTTTTTATCTGTTATATTATTTTTTGGAATTATAGCAGCAATAATATACAAAGATAGAAAGAAAATAGATATCAGTCATAAAGTAATCTTCATGAGAAGAACAAAAAGATTCGGAGACATGATAGATTGGGTAGCACAGTTGTCTCCTAAATTCTGGAAAATTGTTGGAACTATTGGAATAATAGTATGTTTGTACTTAATGTTTAATGGATTGAATCTTTTAGTTAATCTTTCTAGTTACGTACTTAGTGGTTATGTAGACGAACCAGCATTTCAACTGATATTACCAGTACCATTTGTTCAGTCAACGACTGGACCAGGATTTATCGGAATACCGTTTTGGTTCTGGATAATAACAATTGCATTCATACTCATACCGCATGAATTTTTCCATGGTATAATGGCAAGAGCAGACAAAGTAAAATTGAAATCGGTTGGTCTTGTATTGTTTGCTATATTCCCAGGAGCATTTGTTGAACCTGATGAAAAACAGTTATCAAAGAAGAAGTTACTCACGAAACTTAGAGTATTTGCTGCTGGAAGTTTTATGAATATAATGATTGCAATGGTGATACTAAGTGCAACTCAAGCATTCTTATGGGAACCAAATGTTGGTACAGGTGTTACAATAGGAGAAATAATAGAAGGAACAGCAGCTGAAAGAGCTGGTTTGAAATCTGGAATGATGATTGAAAAAATAAATAATATTCCAATGGAAATAGGATATGCTGATTATTCTTATATCATGATAAACACGCCTGATTCGATGTCTGAAGATATAACAATATATTCTGCTTCACATCTACTTAGCAGTAGATTATTAGCTTACGAAGCTGGAGATGAGATAATATTAACTGCTGATGGAAAAGATTATAACATTATACTTGGTGAAAATCCTGATTATGAAGAACTTCCATATCTTGGTGTAAGAAACCCAGATCTTAATGTGGAAAATAAAGACATGTTCTTTTCCGTATTCCCATTATTAGCTTTCATATGGCTACTAAGCTTGGCTGTTGCAACAGTAAACATACTTCCAATGTATCCATTAGATGGTGGATTAATGTTGAAAGCTGTCACAGACAAATATCTAAAGAAACATTCTGATTTAATAGTAAAAATAATGTCATATGGTATACTGTTGGTATTATTGTTTAATTTCTTTGGACCAGTTTTGTTAAATCTTTAAACTAATTTAAGATCTTTCAAAGTACTGTTTCTGTTTAGAAGTTCTCTTAACATCTTTATGTTATGACCGCCTTTACCAATGACAGCTCCTCTATCTTTATTTGTTATAGAAATAGATACAATATTTCCCTTAATATTTATTTTCTGAGCTTGTGGGACCATGTTTTTAATGAAAATCATGTTATCTGTGTTCCATTCCAAAACTTTGATTTGTTTTCTAAATGATCTCTCTGCATTCTTTATTATTTGGCCGCCTTTACCAATAGCCATGCCTATCTTTCCTTCATTTACTAAGAAATAAATCACATCATCACTTATGATACAATCTCTTACTTCTGTTCCTGTCATATTCTCAAATGTAACTATGACTCCTATTGTATCAATGTCAAATTCTCTCATTAAATCACTTGTTGATCGCCAAAATAGCGATTGAGAATGGTTTTCCACAGAATGTTCCGAGGTCTTTTCCAGTTCCATTAAATTCATTTACCTCTATTCCACCCACTTTAGAATAATGCATAACGTCTTTCTTTACAATCTCTGGACAATTCTTTGCTATAACAACTGAAGAAACTTCACCTGATTTCATAATTTTTAGCACTCGCTTTGTACCAATTATTGCATTGTTACTTGCGATTGCATCTTTTATCTGATCGTTTACTGACTTATCTGTCATGTTTATTCACCTGTCTTTATTTAGTATCCTTAGGTTTAAATACCAAATCTAACATGCCTGTTCCAACAGGAACCACTTGATTTATCATTACATTCTCTACAACACTGGTAAGATTGTCAATCTCATGTTCTGCTGCTGCTTTTGTAAGATGTTTGATTGTTTCTTCAAAATTTGCTCTAGCTAAAATTGAACCTTTAGCACCAGCTACACCGTATCTTCCGATAGCCTTTATTGTTCCATCAGCTGTCATAACATCTGCTACTAACAATATGTGTCTCATATCAACGTCAAGACCCTGTTCTTCCATAGTGTTATAAGCTTCTTTTACTATTGCCATTCTAGCTGCTTCAATTCCGAGGACTTTTTCAACTTCATGAATATTATTTGTTGTTGTTTTTGATTCATCAACACCATGAACTTCGAGAATCTTTGCTAGGTTACTTCCTAAAGTATGTAATACCCATTCTGAACCCTGCTGATTGATCATAACCTGACTAACTCCTTTTACACCTGCTATATGTGCATCAAGGTATTTCTTTTTGTACTTCTGAAGATCTTTTACTGTGACTTCTGCTTCAGGTTTTATAATAATTGAATTACCTCTTGCTCTGATATCTATATCTTTTACTTTTACTACTTTCAACATCTCAATTGTGTCTGTTAATTTTACCTTTCTTTTTTCCATAATTTTTTTGTCAAATGGTACTTCAATTTGAGAATCTAAAAGATTTATTGTAGGATTAATAGCAATATCAGATAATTTTGTTTCCATTATGTCTTGTGCTAATTGTCTAGATTTTTCTTTTGTGTTGTATTTACTTTGTAAGTAAACAGTCATCATAGGAGTCTTTGGTGTTCTTCTTGCGTCAAAGATTTCTATCAATCTTGGTAATCCTAAAGTTACTTGTATAGCTGCAGCACCTGCTACGTGATATGTACGCATAGTCATCTGTGTTCCTGGTTCAGATATTGATTGAGCTGCTACTACACCAATAGCTTCACCTGGTTCATACTGACTTTTTTTGTAAAGTTCTATAATTTTAGTCCAAGCTTTTTTCTTTTGTGAGTCGCTAAGTCTAAATTCTTTTATTGCATCTTTTGATTTTTCAAACAATCTTGGCGGTAAAATTTCTTTTATCTCTTTCATATCCATAATATCACCTTAATACTGACTGAACTATTGACCTTACGTCAAGTTCTCCCCAATCAGATTTTGCTGGATCGATTTTATCTTCACCAGGTACGAATTGAATTACAACTTTTCTATTGTCTCTTACAGTTCCATCATATTCTACTTTCAAATCTTGCAATGCATTCATCAATCTTCTTTCCAAATAACCACTGTGTCTTGTTCTCAAAGATTTATCCATCAGCGATTCTCTTCCTGACATAGCATCGAAGAAGAATTCAAATGGAGTTAATCCTGTTCTAAATGAATTTCCAATGAAACCGTGTGCGAGTGGTGACAAGTCACCTACATTAAAGTGTGAAAGGGTTCTTCCTCTGAAACCTCTGTGTACTCTTTTTCCTAGTACTCTTGATTGTCCTACCATTGCACCTAATTGTGAAATATGTGTCAAAGATCCTCTTGCACCTGAATTTGCCATTATTGTAGCACAATTTTCTTTGAGGTCACCTTGTACAATGTTTCCTACATCTTCACTTATACCAGAAAGTGATTTCAAAATATGATCTTCAAGACTTTCTTTCATTGTTCTTCCAGGAAGCACTTCAATTGTTCCTTCATTAGATTTCTGTATTAGGTTATCAACTTCTTTCTTTGCTTTAACAATTGAATGTTGTATATTTGATTTTGCATCTTCTGTTAAATCTAAATCATCAAGTCCGATACTGAAACCTGTTTTATCTAACCATTTTATTCCTAACAAAGCAACTCTGTCTATGAATTTGTGAACAGTTTCTGTACCGTATTGTTTTTCAATTACATCAATAAGTTTTCCTGCTTCTCTACCGATTCCCTTCTTATCTATAACACCTGTTTCTACTTTACCGTGACGTACTGTAACATAACCATCATCTTTTTTCTTCTCTGAACTATCTGTGTAAGATTTTGATTTAAATTCTAAGTTCAAATCTTTTGGTAACAAGTAACTAAAGACTTCCTTTCCTGTGAAACTCTTTTTCTTTGGAAGGTCAACAATCAAACCCACTTCTGCAAGAAGTTTGAATGCTTCTTCTCTTGTTAATGTTGTTCCTTCTCTTGTTAATGTGTATGAACCTGAAATATGGTCCTGTGTACAACCAATCAATGGACCGCCAAATCTTGGTGATCTTATGTGTTTTTGAACTTCCATTAACAAACTTGCTTCTGCTCTAGCTTCTTCTGTTTGTAGAACATGTAAATTCATTTCATCACCATCGAAATCAGCATTGTACGGAGGACAAACACACAAGTTAAGTGTTAAAGTTCTCCAAGGGGTTACTCTAACTCTGTGTGCCATTATTGACATCCTGTGCAAAGATGGTTGTCTATTGAAAAGAACAATGTCACCATTTTGTAAATGACGTTCAATCTGGTAACCAGGTGCAAGTTCTGCTGCAATTTCTTCTTTACTGTCTGTAGTTATTTTCTTTTTCTTACCGTCTGGTCTTATAATATAATTTGCTGATGGCCATGATGGTGCCATCATAACTAAACTTTTCAAATGTTCAATATTATTATCTTGAACTGAAACAGGTATTGTAAGTTCTTTTGCCATTTGTAATGGAACACCAACTTCATTAATACTGATTGATGGATCTGGAGAAATAACTGTTCTTGCAGAAAAGTTAACTCTTTTACCTGCAAGGTTTTGTCTAAATCTTCCTTCTTTTGATTTCAATCTATCTGCTAAAGTTTTCAATGGTCTTCCTGATCTGTGTCTTGCTGCAGGAATTCCTGAAAGTTCATTATTGAAAAATGTAGAAACGTGATATTGTAAAAGTTCCCAAAGATCACCAATAATAAAATCTGGTGCACCAATTTCAATGTTTTCTTTTAATCTTTGATTAATTCTGATTATATCAACAGTCTTATGTGTAAGATCGTCTTCAGATCTTTCACCTGTTTCTAAAGTAATAGAAGGTCTTACAATTACAGGAGGAACTGGTATCAAAGTAAGTATTAACCACTCTGGTCTTCCACCCATTAGTCCTAATCTTTCTAAATCATCATCTTTTATCTTCTCGAATCTTTTTCTTACGTCTAAAGCGGTTATTGGTACTTGTTCATCACCTTCAACAAATGTGTAAGGTTTTTGGAATCTAACTTGCTGTTGTGCTGCACCACAGTGCGGACATGCTTTTACAGTTGTTGTAGGACTTGATCCGATTATTCCACCACAATCTTGACAAGTCATTCTCAATAACTTATAAATTAATTTAGCATACATAACGTGAATAATTGGTCTTACTAATTCAATGTAACCAAAGTGACCAAGACATTGTCCCATACCAAGACCACATGTTCTACATTTTAAACCTGGATCGATTATACCCAATCTTGGATCCATTGGTCCTCCTTCTAAAGGAAAACCATCATTATCATAAAGATCTGGAACAGTTACCTCTAGAGCTGCCATTTTCTTTACCTTCTGCGGTGACAGTAAACTAAATTCAATTGAATCAATCATCATAACACCTTAAAATTTTATGAAACGTTTAGTTTTGGATAAATCATCATAGTCTTTAATTCATCCAACAAAAGTTTGAATGCATAGGACATGTCTATCTGTACAACTTCTGTTTCTTTACAAAGTGGACAGAAGTGTTTATCTTTCTGCTTGTCCCATACTGCAACTATACCACATTTCTTACAAACAGGAACTGTTACTTTATCAGAATCGAATCTTTCTTTCAATGTTAGAACAGCACCGTGTGCAATCAAACAATCTTTTTCCATTTCTCCTAATCTTAAACCACCTTCCTTTGCCTTTCCTTCTGTTGGTTGTCTTGTAAGCAAAGTAACTGGTCCTCTTGATCTTGACTGCAACTTATTTGCTACCATGTGATCTAACTTTTGATAATAAATCATTCCAGTATAAATTTCAACTTCTAACTTCTCTCCTGTTTCACCATTATACATAGTTTCTTTTCCGTCGTTTCTGAATCCTGAATCATGAAGTAATCTTCTTATTTCATCTTCTTTCTTTCCTGTGAAAGCACTTGCATCAACTTGATTTCCTGAAAGTGCAGCTGTTTTTCCGGAAAGTATTTCTAATAATTGTCCGATTGTTTGTCTTGATGGAATTGAGTGAGGATTTAATATTACATCTGGTACCATTCCTGATGTTGTGAATGGCATATCATATTCCGGAACTATTAAACCTATTACACCTTTCTGACCGTGTCTTGATGCAAACTTATCACCTAGTTCTGGAATTCTCAAATCTCTTAGAGCAATCTTGGCTAATCTGTTACCATTTGATGTTTCTGTCAAGAATATTCTATCAATAACACCTCTTTCACCATGTCTTACTGTTACTGAACTTTCACGCATGTTTGCTATTCCAGACATTAATTCATTTGCACTCAAGAATCTCAAAGGTGAGACTCTACCAATTAAAACATCATCACTTACAACTTTAGTTTCTGGATTTAGAATTCCGTCTTCATCCAATCTAGCGTAAGCTTCTTCACTTCTATAACCTCTTACATCTTTGTCAGGTAAAACTATCTTATCTTCCTGACCTCCCCAATATCTTTTTTCTTCACCTTCGTAAATTCTATAGAAAATAGATCTAAACATTCCTCTTTGTATTGAAGCTTGGTTGAAAATAATACCATCCTCGATGTTATAACCTTTGTAACTTATCAAAGCAACGACAATGTTTTGTCCTGCTGGATGGTTATCAAGATCTAAAACTTTGAAAGTGTTTGTATCTACCAAAGGTTTTTGTGTGATAGCCAAAATGTTTGACTTTGTATCTGATCTTAAAAGATAATTAGATTGGTATAATCCTATGGACTGCCCAACCATTTTTGCACCGTAGTTTACTCTATCACCTCTGTTGTACTCTGGGAATGGTACAAGACTTGCTGATAACCCAAACATTGCATACGGTGTAAGTTCTAAATAATTATGAGCTGGTGTTAAATCGGATGGATACAATGCTACCAAAATAGAATCTTCTTCTTCAGCATCAATGTATTGAACAAGTCCTTCTTTTGAAAGATCTTGCCATGTCATCTCTCCAGTTTCAAGTTTCTTAATATGTTCTTCTGTTAATTTTGGTCTTCCATCTTCAACTATGATTAAAGGTCTTCTGACTCTTCCTGTATCTGTATTAATTCTTACCTCTTTCAAGTTAGGATAATAAACAAAATTAGCTTCTCTTGATATGTTTCCTTTCAATCTTCTTGCTTTCAAATCTGTTATCATACTTTCTGGATCAGATGTTGTTCCTAATGGAATACCGTTGAAGAAAGCTTGTGTATCTCCTTCATTGTCTATCTTTAGAACAGACAATATCTTTTTCTGATCTGCTTCAGGAATACCTTTTGTTATTTCAGCGAACATTGCTAAATGTTTTCTAAGTCCAATAGTTGGACCTTCCGGAGTTTCTGCTGGACAGAATCTTCCCCAGTGTGTTGCGTGTAATTCTCTTGCTTCGAAGTGCTCTTGTGTTGTTGTTAATGGTGACAGGATTAATCTTAAGTGAGAAATTGTGTGTGCATAGTTCTTTCTTTCTAATCTTTGTGATACTCCTGTTCTTCCACCTACCCATGCACCTGTTGCCATTGCTGAAGCAAGTTGATTTGTAACAACATTTGACTCGACTATTGTTTGGATTGGTGGCAACTTTCCTCTTTTTGCCATTTTCTGATAATTATATTTTATTCTTGCTATTAATCCCCATCTTCCAACAAGGATAGATCTGAAAAGCAATTCAAGAAGATCTCCAGACATCTTTATTCTCTTGTTTCCATAATGATCTAAATCATCTACTGGAACTTGTTCTAATGAAAGACCAATAATCTTCTTTATTGCTTTGATTAAATAAGCTGCCTTATCTTTTCTATTCTTTGAATTTTGTCCAAGATGTGGCAATAGATATTTATCGATGATTTGTTCTACTCTTTCTTTTTGGTATTCTTTTTGTGCTATCTTTAGATGCTTACCGATGTAATCCATTGATTCTTTTGCTGTCTTTACATCAATCTCATACAAATTACCATAGAATTCGTGAACCATCTTCTCATCGTTAAATGCTTCAACTATTTCTTTATCTGACTCTAACCCCAAAATCTTTAAAAGAACTACTATTGGTAGTCTTCTAATATTAGCAAAAGAAATGAAAATAGAACCGTCATTCTTTCTTTCAACAACGTGTCTTTGAACATATCCGTTGTGTTCAGAATTTATTCTGATAAGTTCTGTGAAGTTTCCTATTTTTTGCTTGCTCAATATCATTCTATTAGGAGCAATCTCTTCTATCAGAACTAAGGTTCTCTCAGTACCATTAATTATGAAGTAACCTCCAGTGTCTGTTGGATCTTCACCATAATTCTCCAACTCTTCTGGTGTCATATGACCTAAAGGACATATCTTTGATTTTACCATTATTGGCAATTCTCCAACTAATACATTTACTGGCTCTTGTTCTGTCTTGTTTACAACTGGTGTAACCTCAATGTAAACTGGAGCTGTATAAGAAAGATCTCTTAATCTTGTCTCAAGTGGAAGTACTTTTCTAACAGAACCTTCTGCTTCTTTTGTAGATGGTTCTCCTATTGTCACTTTTCCCAATTTGATTATAAGTTCTCCGATCTCTGGGACTTCTGGCTTTATCTCACCGATATTATCGATTATACCTTGAAGTCTGTTATCAATAAAATTATTAAAACTGTCGATTTGGAACTGAACAAATCCAACATCTTTACTAAATGATTTTAACATTGATAATGAACTCATAAAAATTACCCCTTAATTACTAGTCTATAATATGTTGTTACGCCCGCTGTTGGCGAGTCTCTTGTTATCTTGATTACATCTCTTTCTACAGCATCAATTGCTTTAACAACTGCATCTTTGTGAGAAAGTTTTGGAAGTTGCTCTAACTTTATGTTTAATCTCTCAAGAAGTTCTTTCTTTTCTTCATCTGAAAGAATAACATGTTCCGGTACTAAAAAGTGTTTTAGAATATTTACTTCTTTTTCCGTCAAGGTATCACCATGGAGCAGAGCACTCTGTCTGTTTGTAAACGTTTCAGAGAGCTTTTGTTTTATTAAATGTATAACTTTATAAAGGTTTCGCTTTTTGCCGTATTTACTTCTTCTTCTTTCTTTTCTTAATTGGTCTCTTTTTAACGCGCTTTACGGTTTTTCTAGTTCTCTTTTTAACTACTTCTGGCATTTTGAGACCTATATGCCTAACTTCTCTAAAGTCATTCTCTGCGAAGAAATTGAGTATGACTGCTGAAAGTATCAGTGAACCTGCTATCAGAATCATACCGAATGTAACTATTCCAGCTGTTGGCACATTTGTGATAATTATGAAGAATCCTAACACAAACATGAATAATGCAGCTAAACCTAGTTCTTTTCTCATATAATAATTAGATATAACTGGAATAAAAAGACTCTGAAAATCATGAACAGACTTAAATCCTTTCATGCCAAAATCATATTCTGTGATATTATATGTTTGGAGATTTGAAACACATTGAACTTGACTTTGCTGAAGGCCATTGCTTGAGAGATCTATATAGTACTTCTGAATTGCCTCAAACTAACATCAAACATCATATCAATCTTCTCCTACAAACAGAGTCTGGAACACTCTACAAGATTTATGTAAATAATGGAACATTGAAAACAACTATTGAAAATACACAAAAAAACTGCGAAGCAGCTTACAAAGATAATCCTGAATTATTTCCAAGAACTGAATTAGTCGCAGATGGTGTCACATTAAAAGATGGAAAAAGATATGAATTAATGATTCTTGAACAAGATTTTGTACCAGAAGCTGAAAATGGGACTCTGGATCATTATCTTAAAGATGGTTGGAACGCAGAAGCTGTTAGTACTGTTCTTAGTAAATATGATACTCTCAATTCAAAAGAAACTGTCACAGAAAAGATTCCTAAGATTAGGACTCTTGATGGATTCTTAAGTCATGAAATGAAATGGGAAAAAAGATGGAACCTTCCTATAATTCCTTTTGCTATTGAAAGATTGAGAAGAGAAGGTGAAGATTATCTTGGAAAATTAGAATTAAAGAAAATAAAAATTCCTGCATCAACAAAACTATCAAGAGTTACACGAGAATTTGCTCCAAGAAATCTTTTAGTTGATGGGGATATGTTGACATTTGATACTGAGCTTTATGGATTGGGAAGAATGGAAATGGATCTTGGTGTCATGGTATCACAATTATTAAATGAGGATAAGGAACAAGCAGAAGAATTCATAAATGTTATTATTGATAGATATGGCCACAAAGTTGCTGAAAATTCTATGATTGAATTCATGGGTTACAGAGCAAGTTCTTTATTGAG
>JAAOXY010000045.1 GCA_018221065.1 Candidatus Aenigmatarchaeota archaeon
CCACACACATTACATCTATAAACTTCATTCAAATTTGTCATAATATCAATCCACTGTTACAGATTCTACCACAACATCATTCAGAGGTTTGTCCCCCTCATTTGTTGAAATGGAACCAATTTTATTCAATACTTCTTCTCCTTCTATCAAATGACCAAACACAGAATGTTTATTATCTAACCATGGTGTTGCCGTAAGTGTTATGAAAAATTGACTGCCACCAGTATTAGGACCTGCATTTGCCATCGACAATATTCCTATCTTATCATGTTTAAGTTCTGAATGGAATTCATCCTTTATCTGATAACCAGGACCACCTGTTCCATCACCGTTAGGATCTCCACCCTGTACCATAAAATCTTTTATTACTCTATGAAAAATTAATCCATTGTAAAATCCTTCATTAGATAATTTTATAAAATTTTCAGTAGTTATTGGTGCTTTTTCTGTTTCTAATTGGAACTTCATAGTTCCCATATTTGTTTTCATTGTAACTATTCCACTCATTTGATCATCTCCATTTTGTAAAACCAAAAAAGCAGCTATCAAAATAACAACTGCTATCATCAATCTTTTCTTAATATCAATCACCTCAATCTCTCCTCAGAAAGGTGTAATAATCTTTCTTCTGATAATAAAAGATGATCTCTTTCAACTTCTATCAGAGCCTCAAATATTTCCTTTACCCTTTCATTTTCAGATGCTTTTGCAGCTTCTGTGTAAAATTCTATTGCTCTTTCTTCTCTATCATGCGATTCTTTCAAATTTGATTTATTTTCAACAGAACATTCATCGTTTCCTGTCACTTTCTCTTTAGACATCTTCAATATCTTTCTCCAGATAGATGCGTGTTCAGCTTCAACCTTACCCAATGCTTTGAAAAGTAACCTACTCTCTTCAACCTCTGTCTTCTCAGCAGCGCAAAAATAGAATTCAGCATTTGATATCTCAACTTCTAAAGCCTTCTTTACGTTTGCTAAATCTGTTTCATTCAATTGAACATCAAAATTAACTTTAGCATCTTTAGCTTCTTTGATAAATCCTCTATGTGCTCCACAAAATGGGCAATTTTCAGGTGGACTATCACCTACATAAGGATCTCCACAAATTTCGCATCTCCAAAGTTTTACCATAACAACACCTCAAAAACTCTTACATTTCATTGAAAAATATTCTGTTGGATGATCACATGATGGGCATTTGTCTGGTGCGTCATTACCTTCATGAACATATCCACATTTTCTACATACCCAACTAACTGTTCTATCTTTTTTGAAAACAGTATTAGTTTCAATTTCTGCAAGTAATTTATTATATCGTTCTTCATGATGAGCTTCTGCTATAGCAATTGCTTTCAATCTCTTAGCTATCTCAGGAAAACCTTCTTCTTCAGCAATCTTAGCAAAATTTGGATACATTTCCGTAGTCTCAAAATGCTCTCCGGCTATCGCAGCTTTCAAATTCTCAACAGTAGTTCCTAATGTTGTAGGAGCTGTTGCTTCAACCTTTATCTCATCCAAAGATTCGTCTTGTTTATTTTTTAATTCATTAATTAATTTAAACAACCATTTTGCATGCTCTCTTTCATTATCAGCTGTTAATAGAAATATGTCACATATTTGTTCAAAACCTTCTTTCTTAGCAATTTTAGCATAAATCGTATATCTGTTTCTAGCTTGACTCTCACCAATAAAAGCCTTAGTTAAATTCTGTATTGTCTCATTCATTTATTATCCCCCCTAAAGTATAATGATTATTTGACGAGGTTTTATTTATTATTACCAGTCATTGCTTCTAAAGACCTTTTCAGGACTCGTAAAATATTCATATAACTTAACTTTTCTCTCTACAGATTTAAGATGCTTTATTGTGCTATAATATTCTTTCACATCTTCATCAACAGGAAGCAAGTTCTGATCATTATAAAATGAAGATATCTTAACATGTTCTCTTCCAGTATCCTGTAATGTTTTAGGAAGTATGTCATCAACCCAACACATCGGTGCTATCCTATGTTTACAACATGGAAATTTCACCCATTTTTTTGTCTTCTCAATAGCAGTAAACTCACATTCATGAACTAAATCAATTGTTCTAGGAACAGTATAAACAACTTCTTTTTGATCCTGAGATTGTAATTGTAAAGTAATAGTAAAAGGATATTTGCGTTCCTTTCTACTCTTAGAATCAACATAACCAAATATCGCAATCTCATATGGATATTGCATCAAAAGACTCTCAGGAATTTCACTAACATACTGAATCTCAACCGCTCCATCTCTATATAATTCTTCACCAAGTATCATCTGTTCTACAGTACCAAAACTCTCAGCAACATTCATATCAACGCCCATCACTGTAAATGCATTCAATAACTCGGTTCTATTCTTAACACTAGTCTTATGTGTGTACGTAGGTTTTTTGTCTGTTTTTCTCTTTGAAATGAAAGGTCCGTTGTCCATATTCTAATTTTAACAGAAAAGGATTTAAACCCAGTTAAAAGGGAGTCTTTTTAAACATAGCTTGAACTTTATTATATGGATTTAATATGACAATAAAAATGCCGTTAACTAAAGAACCATTAGATGGACTTAATGACAAATGTACAGAAAGTCATTTCTTTATTCCGAATTATAATGGTAGTGCAAGCCTACATTATGTAAGCGAACCATTTTTAGAAAAGCATGTAGAAGAAGGAACAGTACAAGAAGAAATCAGATCGTTTGGATATGATGGTCTAGTAAATGCTCAACAATACAAAATCTATGATCACGTTTTCTTTGGAGAAAAAATGATAATTGAAGGAACTCCTGTAGTCCATTCTATAAATGAAGCAAAAAGGATTAGGCAAGAAAAAAGAGAACCCGCTGGAAATGGTACATCTATTCTATTTAATGGATCTATAGAAGATTTGAATGAAATGAATGATTACAACCATTACGACATAGCAAAAGGTAAATACGCTTCGAGAGCTAGAAAAATATTTGAAAAGAATTATCATATGCCAGATCTCTATAACGGCAAAATAGAAGAAGACATCAAAAAAGCTGGTTTTGATGGTTTTGTTAAAAAAAGACTAATATTCAGAGAAGACAATCCTGTCATCAAAGCTATGAACAAATTTGGACCTCCATTACCAGTATTCAATATAATAGGAATACCAATCATAAAAGCTGCTGTTCAAGAATAAAATTTTTTTCTACATCAAAATTGATGTCCGATTATATATATCTTTAAAAGAGTTTCTACCCTACTATACTTAGATACGAGCTACGAAAAGCTATATAATATAGTGGTGAATTACAGTGACAAATGCATTCGAATTATTATACACTACAGTAAGTGAGCTAGCCGTATCTAGATTTAAAGACCCAACAGATATCCAGAAATTAGTCATTCCTAAAGTTCTTAACAACAAAAATCTGTTAGTCATAGCTGGAACTGGTGTTGGAAAGACCGAATCTTCTATGTTACCGTTATTTTCTAAACTGGTAGAAAAAAAATGTAAACCAATCTCATTATTGTATATCACACCTATGAAATCTTTGAATAGAGACATGTTCGACAGATTGGTCTGGTGGTGTAACAAACTAGATCTAGACATATCCTTACGTCATGGAGATACATCACCACGTGAAAGATCACTTCAAGCAGAATATCCTCCTCATATTTTGATTACCACACCCGAACAAATCCAAGGTATGATAACTGGAAAAAGAATGAGAGAACATCTAAAGAACATAAAATTCATTGTTATCGATGAATTACACGAACTTACCAACAAGCGTGGTGTTCAATTAACTCTAGGATTACAACGATTAAAACGACTATGTGGAGAACCACAAATGGTTTGTTTGTCAGCAACAGTAGGATCACCAAAAGAAACAGCTAAGTTCATTTTTGGTGAAGAACCACATGAGATAGTTAAAACAATATCTGAAAAAGATATAGATATCAAAGTAGAATATCCAACACCAACAACAGCAGATAAAGTACTCGCAGAAAAAATATTCATTGGCGATACAGTCGCTGCAAGAATTAGAAGAATATTAGAAATAATACATGAAAGCAAATCTGTTTTAACTTTCACCAACACAAGATCAGCTGCAGAAGTATTATCCTCAAGATTAAGATTGGTTGATAAAGAACTTTTACACGAAGTACACCATTCATCATTATCAAAGGATGTTAGAACAGAAGCAGAATCAAAATTTAAAGAAGAAGTTTTGAAAACACTGATTTGTACATCAAGTCTAGAACTCGGTATTGATATCGGTTCTATTGATGTTGTTATCCAATATTCTAGTCCCAGACAGGCTTCTAAGTTAATACAAAGAATAGGTAGATCAGGACACAGTTTAGGAAAAACATCAAAAGGTTATATCATAAGTTACGATGA
>JAAOXY010000046.1 GCA_018221065.1 Candidatus Aenigmatarchaeota archaeon
AAGCCGAAGAAGAGATTAAAAAGATTGCTAAAGGAAAGATTAGACTAATTGGTCCAAATTGTGTAGGTATATACAAAAAGAATCTTGACATGCTTTTCTTCCCAAGAAAACGTCTAAAAAGACCTATTGACGGTTCAATCGCATTTATAACTCAATCTGGAGCATTCGGAACTGCTTTATTAGATATGATAGCAAATGAAGGAGTAGGTGTATCAAAGTTCATTTCTATTGGTAATAAGATGGATGTAGACGAAATTGAACTTCTTAAGTATTTAGAACGGGATTTGGATACTCGATGTATTGCAATGTACTTAGAATCAACTGAAAACGGATTAAAACTGATAGAAGCCGCTAGAAAGATAGTCAAAAAGAAACCAATTGTCATTTACAAGGCTGGAAAGACCCAAAAAGGATCTGAAGCAGTACTTTCACATACAGGTAAACTAACAAAAGGACCTGAAGTTTATTCTTCTGCCTTTAAACAGGCTGGAATCATAGAAGCGCATACAACAGAAGAGATTTTCGACTATGCAAAGAGCTTAGCTAACCAACCTATACTTGACGGTATAAGGATAGGAATCGTTACAGATGGTGGCGGTTTTGGTATAATAGCGGCAGATGAAATCTCTAAAGCAGGATTAGAGATACCAGAATACTCTAAAGACACAATGAGAGTCTTAAGAAACGTATTGCCTTCATATGGTATAGCAAGAAACCCAGTAGACCTTACTGGTGATGCTAATGCTGAAAGATATGAAAAAGCACTTAATGCTGTATTCAAAGATAAACAAATTGATGGTGTTGTGGTAATAGCTCTTCTTCAGATACCAACACTAGAAGAGAAAGTCATCGACGTTATTAGAGACTGTAAGGTACATGGAAAGCCATTCACTGTATGTACAACAGGTGGAAAATGGGTTAGAGAAAGGGTAAAAACATTAGAAAGATTCGGTGTCCCTGTTTATCCAACACCAGAAAGAGCTGCTAAAGCTCTTGTTGTTCTAAAAGAATATGCTGATGTTTTGAAAAGAAAATGAACTACTGTACGTAGTGCATTCAATTCTAACTAATTCTAAAGTAATTGTCTATATGAAAAAAATATTTCTTGTTATAGGAGCACTGTTAGCATTTTTCTCATTAACAGCAATAGGTGTAGCAGTAGTATCATCATATGGATCAATAACAGGTTATGCAATTATAGAAGAATCAATAACAATAGACATAATCGGTAGTAGTAATGATGCAAATTATACAATAAAAGCACATCAAGGTGAAACAGCTTATTCTCCAAAAATAAAATTAAAGAATGCAGCAAATACTGAAATAGATATTATAGTAAATATTACTACAGATCATCCAGATGACATCAAAATAAGCATGGTAGATGAAACAAAAAACACTACAATTACAAATCCACTATCAATACCACCAGAAGATCTTTACTTTTACATAAAAAAAGAAATTAAACCAACAGCTTCTCCTGGAAACTACTCATTTTCTATTGAAATCATTCCCGATTAGTAAATCTTACAAAAAAATATTATTTTTTTCTCTAAAATAAAAATTATTACATTGTCTAGCTTAATTTTCTCAATTTCTTAAAAAAATATTTGAAAAAACTTTTATATACCGGAAAAAACAACTATAATTAGTTAAAAAATAAAAAATATTTTAATTTTTGAGGTGAATGAAAAAATGGCAAGAGCAATAAAAACATCAAAAGCAGCCGCAACAGAAATTAAAAGACTTAAGAAGAAGCTAAAAACAGTAGAAAAAAGAAAGAAAGCTTTATCAAAAAAAGAGTCTATGTCTAAGAAAAAGAAGGTTGTAAGAAAGAAGAAAGTTGTTAGAAAGAAGAAGACTGTAAGAAAGAAGAAAGTTGTTAGAAAAAAAGCAGTCAGAAAAAAGAAAGTAACAAGAAAGAAGAAATAAAGTTGTAATTTTTGTATGAAACTGGGAGATATCTCCCAAATCATTTCTTTTATTTTAAAACATTACCCGTTTCCATATACCAGAGATAAAAATCTAGTTCTCCAAGGCTCATCTCAGATTTTTTAGATATTTCCTTCAATATGTTCTCAATCTCAAGATATCTTCTCTTTGTCATAGTCTTTGGCCTTTCAAGAAGACCTCTATCAACTAAAAGATCAACAATATGAAAATCAATTATAGCATAATCATTATTACCTATGTTTCTCAAAAAATGACTAGCTTCTTTGTAACCAAGACCTTTTACATTTTTCACTATCCATTCTCTATCTTTATTCTTCAAATCTTTCTTATGCTTTCTAGCTTCTATAATATATTTTGCTCTAACATTAGGATATCTATGACCTAACTCTTTCAATTTCTTAGCTAATTTAGATTCAGATAATCTAAGAAATCCGTTCCCAATAGCATTCTGTATCTTAATTCCACC
>JAAOXY010000047.1 GCA_018221065.1 Candidatus Aenigmatarchaeota archaeon
TACAATGAAATTCCTACAATGTCTCTTCAAGTAGGACAAGAAATAGTCATAAGAGTTAGAAACGAAACAGGATCACAAATAGATGATGGTATTCCAGTACATGGAGTTGGAACATCACAAGGACTTATAACTATAGCCCCATCACAATCAGACAGTTTTGATAATATTAGAACTACTGGTATAACAACTCATGACATACCAAATAATACAAATGGATACATAACAGTTATTGGTTTTGTAAATGACTTAGATACAAGTGCTTGGTCTGGTGGAGATACCTTATATGTTTCTCCAACTGCAGCCGGAGTACTTACTAACGAAAGACCAAAATCACCAAATATACCACAACCAGTAGCAACCGTTGCTGCTTCTGATGCTACAAGTGGTTCTATTTACACATTTGCCTCTGCTGCTAGAAATGACTCCATGCAAGAAATAGCATACACACTACCACTAACTGGTGTAGTAGATACAGCAGTTGACTTTATTGGAACACTTAGAGTTGAAGCAGCTGGAGCAACAGGAGATGTAGCAACAGACTGGGCATTATCTAATCAACACTGCTTCATAAATGTCAATTCTATAACTGGAAGTGGAGATATTACACTAACAGGAACATCACTTCCTGAATCAAACGCCGTGCCAAGTGCTGGGGACACAGAAATACTACCTGCTTCAGCAACAGGATACTTACAGTCAAATAAGAAATGGTGGGAAATTACAAACATAGATATACCAGCAGGTATTTCAGCAATTGACTTTGACTATGGAGTAGTTGGTTATCCTGATTTAGGTAATAGAAACTTTAGAATTATAGGATATAGATGTGATGCTTATGCTGCTGGTAATAGTCCAGATTTTAGATTGAGAATTAGTAAAGTTGATGATACTGGCGGTAAAAATATGGACATAGTATCATTAGAAGATATTGGTGTAGATTCAGGTGCCGCTGGTGATCAAATTATAGATCACTTACGAACAGGTGCAGATGATAGAAGTTATAATCCAGCAGTCGGTGATATATGGGATAATGATACCACATTCACTTTTAAACAACTTGACTTCAATACATACTTCACCAATTCTGAAAACGACATTCTTGGTGGAGACGGACATGAAGGATATATCATAAGAATTGAAGGTGAAGGTGCTGGTATTACGAATGTTGATTTTATAACAGTTCATTTATTTTATGAATTAATATAAATAAATATGTTTAGATAAAAGGAGAATAAGAATGGCAAAATGGTATAACCCAACTACATGGGGATCAGAACCAGAACAAATTGATGAATCTATAAGGGCTTTTGAAGAAAAGCCAAAGCCAAAATTGAAAGACACTCTTGCAACAAGAGGTGAAGGTTGGGAAAATATAGTTGATATGCCCGGCATTGGTCGAGTAGGACTACAGTCATTCAATATGTTTTACAATACTCTCATTAACAGACAGTTTGAAAATGAGGTAGAAAGAATTTGGGAGTATAGAAGTATGGCATCTCAAACAGAAATAGCCGACGTTGTTGAAGATGCTGCTAATGAAGCAACACAAGAGGATGACGATGGAAAAGTTTTCCATCTTGAAATCATTGATAAAGAATTAGAAAAAAATGAAAACATAGTTAAAAATCTAAGAATGGAATTTTATAAGCTTTTTATTGAACGATTAAACATGGATAATTTTGTATGGTTAATGTTCCATAACTACATGGTAGATGGTAGAGTTTTCTATGAAAGAGTTATTGATACAAGACATCCAAAACAAGGGATAATTGGAGTTAAAAGATTACCAGCAGAAACAATGGATTATATTTATGATCCTCTAAGTGCTGAAATTTTATTGTACATGCAGTACTTAAAACCAAAACCAAAAAAACCTGCTACAATTGAAGAAGCTAAAAAAAGACATGGCGATGACTTAATCATATTTGAACCAGACCAAATAGGTTTTATAGATTATGGTATTTATGGTTCAAGTAGATACAACATTTTTGGGTACCTTGAAAAAGCAAGAGTACCATTTAACCAATTAAAATTATTAGAAACATCAGTAATTATATATAGAATTGTAAGATCACCAGAACGATTTGTTTTCAGAATTGATACAGGGAACATGCCAAGAGATAAAGCTTTGAAGTATGTAGAGAAGATTAAACAGAAAATGAGCAAGAAGCAAACTTATGATCCTCGCTCGGGTACTCTTACCAATGAACCAGAAATTATGAGCATTCTTGAAAACTTCTATTTACCTCAGTCCGCTGAAGGTAGAGGTAGTCAAATCGAATCCGTTGGAGGATTCTCACCAGGCTTTACAGAGCTTGATGACATTTACTACTTCGCAAGAAAGCTCTATCGAGCTTTAAAATATCCA
>JAAOXY010000048.1 GCA_018221065.1 Candidatus Aenigmatarchaeota archaeon
AGATTTGCTATTAGAGATATGGGTATGACAGTAGCTGCTGGCGTATGTTTGGAAGTTGTGAAAGCTTAGTTTTCTAAGCTTTTCCTTTCTTTTTATTTTAAACTTCTAGAATACTTGCTATAGAATTAAATAATTTATTTGTATTTAATGGTTTTTCTATATAATTGAAATCAGTTCTATCTCCAATCATTTTTACTAGATCTTCATGTCCTAATCCTGTGATATACATCACTTTAATATCATCATAGATTTTACGGATTTTTCTAACAGTTTCAATACCGTTTATATCTCCATTTATTTGAATATCTGAAAGTATTATATCTGGTTTTTTTTCAGATTTCTTCACATGTTCTATTGCATCCTTTCCGTTGTCAAAACTACCAGATATTTGATATCTGTGGGCTGTTAGTATTTCTTTAAGATATTGTTGCATAACGTAATCGTCTTCGATTATGAGTATGTATGCATCTTCTCTTTTTTTTCATTGTAAGGCTTTGTTTTAGAACCTTAAAATAACATTTAAATTTAATGGAATTATTAAAAAGCTTTAAATAGCTTGCTGTAGAAGAATAGAGGTATGCAGAAAGCACGAATAAAACTTACAAGTCCTGATGCAACAAAGATTGATGGGGTTTGTAAGGATCTCAAGGAAATAACAGACAGGTTTGGAGTAGTCATGAAAGGACCAATTCCAATGCCTACTAAGAAATTGAAAGTTACTACAATGAAGACTCCTTGTGGTGATGGTACTGGACATGGTAATGCAACATGGGATCGATGGGAGATGAGAGTGCATAAAAGAATGATTGACATTTCTGCTGACGAAAGAACTTTGAGACAAATTATGAGAATACAAGTTCCTGACGGCGTTTCTATTTCTATATCACTTAAAGATTGAGTTTAAATCCTTTTCTTTCAATATAATGATATGACAAAAGTTAAAATGAGTAGTCCTTTTGATCGATTTACAGAACAAGGATTTATTGTGGATTTTCATCCTGACAAGAAAGATCCTAATAGTGTAATGATTGATATTGGTGGAGACAAAGCGTTTATGTATATGCCTGAATTTGATGGGTATTCATATTCTGGAATTGGTGACAAAGATCATGATATATACTGTGAGGGTCCTTGTGCTGTTATTTCCAATACTAATAAAGGATACTATCAAGCTTTGATATCTATGAAGAGATCTACAACATTTCATTATCACAAAGATCTTACTGAACTTGTTCGAGTAAGAAAAGCTGGTGGTTCTAAGATGTTCATTGGATTGGAAATGAAAAAAAGAAAAGTACAAGATGTAGACCAAACAGAATTAAGTATGACCAATCTCCAAGATGGAATGATTTTATCTCTTCCTCCTATGAAACCTCATGGTTTCTATGTTCCTAATAGCCATAATCTAATTCTAGAGTTGGTTACAGATAATACAAAATATGAAGATACTGATGTTTCATTTAAAAATTGGAAAAAATTTGAAATTGTGGCTGAAGATTTTCTATTTCTTAAAGATTAAATCAACTGAAAGTAATTTAAAGTATGAAGGCTAATAAAAGTTTATATGTTAGATATAATATTTCTGCTAATTGTTGGTGCTGTTGCTGGATTTATAGGTGCGGCAGCAGGAGGTGGTGGAGGTTTTGTATCATTTTTTTCATTGATTTTACTAGGTATTCCACCTCATATAGCAATAGCGACAAACAAGTTAGGAGACGTCGGATTGCATCCAACAAGTATTTACAATTTTAATAAAGCGAAAAAAATCAAGAAAAATATTATGATACCACTAATACTATTGGGAATTGCTGGGGCAATTGTTGGTTCTAATATTCTTATATCAATTGAACAATACATTATCAAGTTTGTTGTAATTGGTCTTCTCACAATAGTTTTAATAACTAATTTGATGAAAAAAAACCTTGGTATAAAACGCAGAAGAAAGCATTTTGCGTGGTCACCTGCGTATTTTCTTACAGGTGTATATGCTGGTTTCTTTGGTTCTGGTTCTGGTATATTTTCAACTATGGTTTTGTGTGGTTTGAGAGGTTTAAGATTTATTGAAGCAAATGCAAACAGTTTGGTATCCGGTATGTTTGGAAGTATTGCATCTGTTATCATATTTTCAGTAGCTGGAATGATAAACTACACATTTGGGATCCCACTTTTTATAGGAAATTTTATAGGAGGTTACCTTGGTTCTAAAACTGTAATAAAAAAAGGTAATGTCTGGGTTAAGACATTTTATACGATAATAATAGTCGTCACAATAGTGAAACTTTTGTTTATGTAAATTTAATACATAAAAATAGATAATTATAAGGTTAGGGTTTAACCATGAGGAGAAAAGGTTAAAAATGTCTAAAATCATAGATAAAATACGAGCCGAGATCGCTTAGCCCGGTAGAGCGCCAGATTTCTTTTGTTTATTCAAAGGGAAGGCGAACCTGGAATCTTCCTGGAAAGCTGGTTTCTTTCGAGATGCGGGAGTTCAAATCTCCCTCTCGGCGCCAATTTTTTAATTATACCCATTCTGAAAGAGATTTATATTCAATAAAAATGCGTAATAATTATGGACTTATCAAAGAACCCAATCATATTTTTATTTAAAAGAATATGGAAATATTCCGAAGGTAACAGACGCATGTTATCTTTATCTGTAATATTAGCATCAATTGCTCATACCTTGACTTTTGCAGGAACATTGAAGGATTTGTTGAATACCTCTAAAAAGTTCAAGAAATTGTATAATAGATATATGCCTAAGAAAAATTAGGGGTTTAAATCTTTTTCTGTATAATAATTGTTATGGATTTTATGACTCAGGATCAAGTAAATAATTTACCTGTAAGAGAATGTCCAATAGGTGCTTATGAACATATTAAAGAAAATTTTACATGCCCTACTTGTTATACACCATTAGGAGCTGCTAAAACAGAACATCATAGTACAGATAGAGTTACTCTACCTGAAGTTATTAGTGCAACATCAATATTAGCAGCAGGATGTCCAAAGTGTGAGATTCTTTATAGATTTGAAAATGATCCAATAACTACAACGAGAGTTGACTAGACTTATAAAGACCGGTGATTTAGCGAAATTCTAGTTCTAAAAGCAAAGAACAACCTTTAAATACCTTCCCGTACCATAAAAGTCGGAAAGGTAGAGCGGATAAACGTGTTCTGGGTATGGTCAGACATGCGTAGAAAGGGGCCGGATTAACGAATAACCTTCAAGGTGACAATATATGCCGAAAACAAAAAGTCCGAGAAAAGGAAGTATGGGCTATTGGCCACGTAAAAGAGCTAAACGTATTTATCCAAGAACTAAGACATGGCCGAAGTCTGAAGAAACGAAATTGCTAGGGTTTGCTGGGTATAAAGCCGGAATGACTCATTCTTTTGTTGTTGAAACAAATACAAATTCAAAATTAAAGGGTCAACATATTATGAGACCAGTTACAATTCTTGAATGTCCTCCTCTTTCTGTGTTCGGATTCCGATGTTATAATGATTCTCGATCTGTTTGTGATGTACTTGCTGATAAATTCTCAAAATATCTTGGAAGAAAATTAAAAGTTCCAACAAAAGGCAATACAGAAGAACAGATGAAAAAGGTCAACTTAGAAAAAACAACTCATATTAATTTACTTTGTCATTCAAATCCACCATTCAAGAAAACTCCAGAAGTTTTCGAGATTGCAATCGGTGGTGAACTTTCTAAACAACTTGAATATGCAAAAGAACAATTAGGAAAAGAGATTAAGATAAGTGACATGTTCAAGGATGGAGATTATATTGATGTTTCTGGTGTAACTAAAGGAAAGGGTTATCAAGGTCCAGTAAAGAGATTTGGTGTTAAAATTCAATATAGAAAAAACGAACAAGCACACAGACATATTGGAACACACGGAACAAAAGAACCAGGAAAGATTAGAATAACTGTTCCAGATTCAGGACAGATGGGATTCCATACAAGAACAGATTTCAATAAAAGAATCTTGAAAATAACTGAAGGAAAAGAAATTAATCCACGAGGTGGTTTCGTAGGTTATGGATTGATAAAAAATGATTGCGTTGTTATTGATGGAACTGTTCCAGGACCAAGAAAAAGATTAGTTAGAATAAGACAGCCAATTAGATTACAAAAGACTGTTTATCCAGTTGATGTTCAATATATTTCAAGAACAAGTAAACAAGGTAGATGAATATGGTTAAAGTAATAGGTTTAGATGGAAAAGGAACAAGCGAAGTAAGCTTACCTAAAGTATTTTCTACACCATTTAGACCAGATGTAATACAAAGAGCAGTTCTTGCAATTCAAAGTCATAAGAGACAACCTTATGGTGTTGACCCAAGAGCTGGATTAAGATCAGCAGCTCATTTTCATGGTGTTAAAGATACAAGATATTCTATGAAGAATAAAGAAATTGCAAGAATGCCAAGATCACATAATACTTCTCCGGCACAACAATTGAGAGCAAGGATAGTACCGCAGGCTGTGTCAGGTAGAAAAGCACATCCACCAAAGGCATACAAAGTGTGGGCACAAAAGATGAATAAAAAAGAAAATGTTCTTGCAATAAAATCTGCAATTGCAGCAACAACAATGTTTGAACTTGTTTCTGCAAGACACACAGTAAAAGAAATTGAATTACCAATTATTATAACAGACAAATTACAAGAGATACAAAAAACAAGCAACTTGAGAAAAATACTTGGAACAGTTGGTTGTCAAGAAGATCTTGAAAGAGCAATACTGAAAAAAGTAAGACCGGGTAAGGGAACAATGAGAGGAAGAAGATACAAGAGAAAAACTTCTGTTCTTATTGTTGTTTCTGATGATAAAGGTCTTGTAAAAGCAGCAAGCAATATTCCTGGTGTTGATGTTTGTCATGTTAAAAATCTTAATGTTGAATTACTTGCTCCTGGTACACAAGCAGGAAGACTTACAATCTGGAGTGAATCATCAATAAAACAATTAGGTGAAATTTATGGCTGAAGAAACAAAAAGACCATTAGTAGATCCATGGACAATAATTTTGCAGCCATATCTAACTGAAAAATCAATCGGAAAAATTGAAACTGAAAATAAACTTGTATTCATAGTTAATAGAAAATCAACAAAGAAAAATATTAAGTGGGCTGTTCAAAAAGCACTTGATGTTAAAGTTGAAAAAATACAAACAACAATTGATCAAAAAGGAAGAAAAAAAGCTTGGATAAAACTTGCTAAAGGATTTTCAGCAAGTGATATTGCTACAAGATTTGGTATGTTGTGATAAATATGGTTGTAAATAATCCTGCAGTTTTGAGACCTATTGTAATTAGAAGATTACGTAGTGAAGGGTATAGTGCAGAATTAATTTCAGATGAAATTATTGATCATGCAGCATTGACTTATTTCAATGAAGAAGTGGCTAATCCGACTGGTGTTAACATACCATCACCAGATGTTGTTGTTGATAATATTTGTAAAACATTTTACAGAGAGTTGAGTCGAATAGTTTCGGCTAATCAATAGGTGATTGAATGGGAAAAAGAATAATTGCAAGAGCAAGAGGAAAAGGCGGACCAGCATACAAGTCCCCTAGTCACAGATTCATCGCTAAACCAACTTATGCTTTTTCTGGAAACGCAAAAATACTTGACATTGTTCATGATCCTGCAAGATCAACACCTTTGTTAAAAGTTTTTACAGAAGATGATAAAAAAGAACTTTACATGTTAGCAACTGAAGGTGTTAAAGTTGGTGATAACATTGTAAAAGGAAATGAAATTAAGAATGGAAACATTTTAAGATTAAAAGATATACCAAAAGGTTCTCATGTTTATGCAATTGAAATGACTCCTGGAGGCGGACCAAAATTATGTTGTGCATGTGGAACAAAAGCAATTATTGTTAATCAGGAAGAGAAGAAGACAATAATTAAACTTCCTTCAAAAAGGTTTAAGAACATGCATCCAAACTGTTTTGCAACATTAGGAATTCCAGCAGGAAGTGGTGCAAGAGAAAAACCATTATTGAAAGCAGGTACTGCTTATCATAAAAAACGTGCAAGAAATAAACTTTACCCAAGAACATCTGCATCTGCGATGAATGCAGTAGATCATCCTTTCGGTGGTTCAGGTAAACCAGGTATTCCTAAGTCACGTCCAAGAAACGCACCACCGGGTGCTAAAGTTGGTGCAATTGCATCAAAGAGAACAGGTAAGAAGAAGAGGTAGATGATATGGCTAAGATATTTACATACAAAGGAAAAACAATTGAAGAGTTGCAACAAATGAGCATAGAAGAGTTTGCTAAAATTGTTCCTACAAGACAAAGAAGAAGTTTGTTGAGAGGATTTAGTGATAAACAGAAAAAGTTTTTAGAGAAATTAAAGACTGCACAAAAACCTCCAAGAACTCAATGTAGAGATATTATAATCATACCACAAATGGTCGGAAAGATCATAATGGTTCATAATGGAAAGGAATGGATGAGAGTTGATGTAGTAACAGAAATGTTAGGACACAGACTTGGTGAATTTGCATTAACAAGAAAGAAAACAATGCATAGTGCACCTGGTGTTGGCGCTACAAAGAGTTCAAAGTTCCTACCGTTGAAGTGATGAAATATGGCTATTGGATATACGTTCCCAGTTGAAAAAGAAATGGCTTGCGCAAAGTCAACTTTGTCAGTATCAGCTATACATGCACAAACAGTATGTAAGAAAATAAATGGGAAAGAGTTTTTGAAAGCAAAGAAGTTTATTGAAGATGTTAGAGATGAGAAAGTTTCAATAAATGGAAGATATTATACAAAGACTGTAACAGAGATTGCAAAACTTTTGCATACAGCAGAAGCAAATGCAATAGCACAAAATCATGATACAGAAGCAATGAAACTTTTCATTTCAGTTTCAAAGGGACCAAGACTTTATAGAGCTAAAAGAAAAAGATCATTTGGTCTTGCAATGAAGATTGCAAATCTTCAAGTTATATTGAAACCGTTTGTAAAGAAACAAAAGAAAACTAAAGTAGAACCTAAAAAAGAAACCAAAAAAGAAGTTCCTAAAGAAGAACCTAAGGTAGAAGTTAAAGAAGAACCTAAATCAGAAGAGAAGGTTGAAGAAAAGAAAGAGGAACCCAAAGTTGAAGAAAAGAAAGAGGAACCTGTAGAAGAAAAGAAAGAGGAACCCAAAGTTGAAGAAGTAAAAGAAGAAGTTCCAAAAGAGGAACCAAAATCTGAAGGTGAATAGATGGCACAAGAAAAACAATTCGTTAATGAAGCTCTAAAGAGATTGCAGATAGAAGAATTCCTACAAAAGGAATTTAGTAGAGCTGGTTATAGTCATAGTGAAATACAAAGAACACCTTTGAGTATGAGAGTAACTATTTATGCTCACAAGCCGGGATTGATAATCGGTAGAGGTGGAAGAAATATTGAAATGATTTCACGAAAACTTTCAACAGATTTTGGATATGATAATCCACAAATTGATGTTCAAGAGATAAGAAATCCTGATACTGATCCAGAAATTGTTGCAAAGCAAATAGCTTCTGGTATAGAAAGAGGATTTAATTATAAGAGAATTGCGAACTTGACTGTTCAAAGAGTAATGAATGCAGGTGCAGTTGGTATTGCAATAAGAATCGGTGGTAAAGTAGGTGGCGAGATGTCTAGAGTAGAAAAATTCTCTGCTGGCTATCTAAAGTTCGCTGGTGATCCTGCTGATACATTGGTAAAGAAAGCTTATGCAAGAGCAAAAGTAAAACTTGGACTTATTGGAATTCAGGTAAGAATACTTCCTGTTCTTCCAGCAGAAAGAGTTGTAATGCAAAAGATTGAGGCATTGACCAGAGAAGAATTAATAGCAGCACCTCTTGCAATTGAAGAAGTAAAAGAGGAAAAGAAAGTTGAAGAAAAGAAAGAAGAATTAAAAGTTAAAACAAAAGAAGAGAGAGATGATCAAGATAATATTGCAGAAATTAAAATGGGTGAAAATGCTCCAGTGAAAGTAGAAGTTCCAAAAGAAGTTGCAAATGCTGAAGAAGTGAAAGAAGAAGTAAAGGTTGAAGAAAAGAAAGAGGAACCTGTAGAAGAAAAGAAAGAGGAACCTGTAGAAGAAAAGAAAGAGGAACCTGTAGAAGAAAAGAA
>JAAOXY010000008.1 GCA_018221065.1 Candidatus Aenigmatarchaeota archaeon
ATCATCAACATTACGAATATTATCATCTCTCTTAAGGTCATCTATAAACTGTTGCTTATCAACAACAGAAAGATTGCATTTGTTTATCAAAGCTTTTGTAGTCAATCTTGATTTTTCAAATTTATCTATTGCTAATAACTGATCTATCTTCTTCATTCTCTGTCCTTTAGGTATTGTCAAGAACATATCTATTTGATTTTGTTCAGAATAAATAGCTCTAGTAAATAAATCATAATTTATTTTCAATACTCTTTCTATCTCATCAGTTACCTTTGTTGATTGTGGTGATTCTACTAATCGTCCATCTTTTCTCAACTCAGCAGTTGATCTACCATTGATTATCATTCTCTTTACATTCCACTCAGAACCATCTATATTGAATGCCAAATCAACAGAAGCTTCTTGTTTTAACTTGGGTTTCTTCATTACTACATCTGCTAATTTTATTTTCTTACTTTGTAATGCAGGAAATGTTCCAAATAATGCAAAACACATTCCATCAAGTACTGAAGTCTTTCCTGCACCCATTTTTCCTATAAAACAATTAGTACCTTCTGAAAATACTAACTCTGTATCTAGATGAGATCTCCAATTGTTTAACTTCAATTTTGTTATCATATTATTCACTCTTTTTACCAATCAAAAGATTATAGATATTTTCAGTCTCTCCATTAACTAGCATTTCAAACATTTCTTCAACATTAAGACCACAATTAACTTGTTTCAAATTTTCTTGTAGAATCCTAAGCCCCTGTTCCTCAGGAGATAACTTTTGCTCTCTAAGTTTATTTATTAATTCTATTTGCTCTTCCAATTTCTCAGCTTTTAATTTCTTTGTTATCTTAACTATAGCTTTACCAGAATATCTGTTCTCTAACTCAGAAAAATTAGGCATGGTCATCTCTTTTGGAACAATACCTTTTATTTTAAACACAGCTATTGGTTTCGGTTCTATATTCGGAAGACTATTCAACTTACTTTCTATCATTGGAACTATATCACTACTAAAATCAAATTCTGACCAATAGATATTTCTCTGTTTCTCTAACGGTATTGACAATAAAGAACCATCATATTTGTATATTGATTTTTTTGCATTCATCTCATGTTTATGCAAACTTGTATAAGTTGTACTTCCAGCAACAAGAATCGTACCACTCTTCAATGGTTTCTGTTCTGTCCAATGAATATGACCAAGTATGTATAGATCAAAACCATCAGGAAAATCTTCTAATTTTATTGTTGGTGGATCTAATGGAGAATAAATATAAGGATCAACACTTTGATGTATCATGAGTATATTTTTCGCACCTTCTATTGGTCTAGGATTCCATCTAGAAAGAACATCACCTGCATATCTTTCAGGAACACCGGACATACCATGTACAGCAACTTTCTCACCATTAACATCAAAAACAGCAGTTCCGCAATGAAGATGTATAAGCAATCCAGCATGTTCTAATGCTTGAATTGGATTCACCATATATTTTGTTCTTCTTTCATGAGTACCGTGAATAGATACTATAGGAACTCCTCGCAAAGCCAAAGGAGATATATCCTCTTTCCTCTTATTAACAAGATCAACTAATTTTGTATTTGTAGGAATATGTTGTGCTTTACTAAGTATTCTTGCAGTTTTAGCAAATATTTCAGGTCTCGGTACTCTAGAATCAAAAAGATCTCCAGCTATCAAAATTAGATCAGAATCCATACTTTTTTCTATAGATTCATTTAGCGCTATGAAGCTATCTTCCCCCCTTTCTTCTCCATATGCAAACCCACAATGACAATCTGAGAATATTGAGACTTTCATACCTCAGATATATATGCTACGAAATATTAATATTTGATATGTCAGAGGAATTAGGTCTTACAATAAAGAAAAATGAAGATTTCGGCAAATGGTATCTTGAAATAATACAAAAAGCCGAGATTATGGACATCAGATATGGCGTAAAAGGCTTCCCAGTATACATGCCAACAGCCATGACTGTAATAAAACAAATAGAAAATATGCTTGAAAAAGAACTCGAAAAAACAGACCATAAACCAGTATCATTTCCTGTAGTAATTCCTGAAAAATATATGACAAAAGAAGAAAAACATATCAAAGGATTCTGTGATGAAGTATTCTGGGTAACTCATGCAGGCAAGAAAAAACTCAAAGAAAGAATATGCTTACGACCAACTTCTGAAACAGCAATGTATCCATTATATTCTCTGTGGATAAGATCACATTTACATCTTCCAATGAAACTCTATCAAACAGTATCTGTATACAGATATGAATCAAAAATGACAAAACCTCTGATGAGAGGAAGAGAATTCAGATGGATCGAAGCTCATACTGCACATAAGACATACAAAGATGCTGAAAAGCAAGTAAAAGAAGATATGACAATATTTGAAAATGTTGTTGTAGACAAATTAGCTTTACCTTTCATGCTGTTCAAAAGACCAGATTGGGACAGATTCGCTGGTGCAGATGTTAGTTATGCTTACGATTGTATTTTACCAGATGGCAAGATTTTACAAATAGGAACAACACACAATCTTGGTGAAAATTTTGCAAAACCTTTCAGCATAGAATATATGGATCAAAACGGAAAGAAAAAATATGTTAATCAGACATCATTCGGACCTGGAATAGCAAGAATATTTGGTGCTATAATTTCTGTTCATGGTGATAACAAAGGTATGATACTTCCACCAGAAGTAGCTCCAACACAAATAGTAATAGTTCCAATTTACGCAAAGAAAACAAAAGAATTCAAAACAGACATACTCAAAAAGGCAGCAGAAGTTTATGGAAAATTATCAAAAAATTACAGAGTATATCTAGATGATAGAGAACGATTTACTCCTGGTTACAAATTCCATGACTGGGAACTAAAAGGAGTTCCACTAAGAATAGAAATAGGACCAAATGACATAAAAAACAAAAATCTTGTCCTTGTAAGAAGAGATACATTGGAAAAGATTATAATAAAAGAAGGCGAACTTGAAACAAAGGTAGTCGAAGCGTTCTCCGATACTTTTTATGAATTACAGAAAAGAGCACAAAAGCTTTTAACAATAGAAGACGTTAAAAATTATTCTGAATTAAAAAAGAAATTAAAGAATGGTGGTATATACAGAATAGAATTCTGTGGAAATGAAAAATGTGCTGATAAGATAAAGGAAGACACAGGGGCAGAAATAAGAGGAACTTTATTTGGAAAAGAAGAAAAGGTAAAGAAAAAGAAATGCGATATCTGCGGAAAAAAAGCTTCTATAATTTCTTACGTAGGAAAAGCCTACTGAATTCCTAATCTTTCTTTTATTTTTTTCTTGTATTTTCTCAACAAATACATCAGAATCAATAATAACAATAATAATAACAGCAACAGTAAGTCTACTGGGATACTACATTCATTCAACAAGTTGAATTTCAAATTATCTTCTTGTACTTTATTACCAACTTCATTAAACCATTCTACTCTAACGTCATATTCACCTTGTGGCATACCACAAAATATTCTACCAGGAACATACAACCACTTTCTTACAGATAATCTAGGAACTGCTACTGCAAAACTCTTGTAATGATATATTTCTTCTCCTGAATAGATTGTTACAAATATTTCTCTCTGTATTCCAAGTTCAGTAGGATTACTTATTGTAAAGTTCATTGGTATGTCATTGTAGACATTAAGGTTGATTGGAATCTCTGCAAGATGGGTTATGTTCGCTGTTGGTGTCACTTCTTCTATTGGTACAGGTAATAATATTCCTGGACCGCCTTGTCCTGCAGCTGTCGGTATTATTGCTGGTTCACAAAGATTGCCAATACTGTCACCATCAGAATCTATTTGATCAGGATTCCAATCATTTACACAATTATCACAAGAATCTCCAACACCATCAAAATCAGTATCAAGTTGTGAAGGATTGTATCTATCTAAACAATTATCACAATATTGTGTATTGTTAGGTGCCCACAATGTTTGTAATATTCCATCTGTAGCTCCATCAGCATCCCAATCAGCTTTTTGACAGTTCCACCTCGTTCCATTAGGAGTAACACCTTGACTGTTTATGTTATCACACATAAAGAAGAACTTTCTTGTTGATACGATATTGTCTCCATCACTATCAGCAACATTTGTTGTTACCCAATAAACACCATCTGTTGCTGGTGTGTTCGTTGGAACATTAAACTCTGCATTACAATAAGCAGTATTAGAACTTCCTGTTTGTGCTATTGTATTTTGGTATATAATATTGGTATCATTAAGTATCTTTACAGTACAAGATCCGCCCCAAGTATCTCCTGAAGCTGTTATGAAAGATGAATCCACATCAATATCATCAAGATCTTGTTTTGAAAATACTTTGTTCAAATCATTATTATGCACTTGCACTGGCAATATATTCAAAGTAAAACTCGTACTCATTGCACTTCCAGTATTATCTGGTTCATCAACAGCCCAGACATCAACATCATAATAACCTTCTTGTGTAAGAGTTGTTTCATAAATACAATCAGTTTGAAGTAATGAAGTTGTACCATTTATTCTGAAATAACAACCACAAATGTTAGAACCACCGGTACCAGCATCACTTGGTATTGCTCTTATTCCTATGTTTTCGCCATATTTTATATTAGCATAACTAGTGGAATTTAACGGTTCTATCTCTATCTTTGTTATTGTTGGAGGTTGATTTTCATAAATTCTCGTCTGAACATTTCCATTTCCTTGACCACTTGCACTCTGTGACAATACTGGGAACGTTTCTACCATTAAAGGGGTACTACTATTCAATGTCATCGTCACTGAAAGATCTAATGTGCTCACAGATGTATTATTTTGCAATATCAATACTCCATTTGCAAATGTTTTTGTGAAACTTGAAGCTGATGGACCACTCAATGTTATATTACTTGAATCAATCACAAATGATATATTATTTGATGGATATTGTCCTAATACTAAAGATACTGCTGAACCTGAAAGTGATTGCAAATCAGTAAATCTTATTATGAAATCATCATCAATATGCATCCTATTTCTATACACAGCAAATATGTCACCTGCAGGATTAAGAGTAAATGAAGTGTTTGAAGGTATTGTCAGACATGACCCTGAACCCCATGAAGCTGCACATGTACCTACACCCCAACAAGCAGAATCCAAACAATCTATTATTCCATTCACATCATTATCATAATCATCATTACAATAAGCAGATTCAGAACCACATGTTTGTCCATCAGGACCTATCTGTCCTGAACAAGAAGCATCTGAACAATCTGCTCCACTTGAACCATCATTATCAAA
>JAAOXY010000049.1 GCA_018221065.1 Candidatus Aenigmatarchaeota archaeon
TTAAAATGGAAAAGCATGTTGAAGAGTTTGTTTTAAATACAAGAACACAAAATACTGATTCAGAAGAACAAGAAGAGTATATCATGACAAAAAAAGAACGTCATACATATTCAATAGAACAAGTTAAAGAAATAATCACTAAAGTATGGATATACATTTTAATTGGTGTTGGAATCGGAGCAGTTATACATGGATTTATACCACAATCATTTATAGAAACTGTATTAGGAGATAACAATCCATTCTCAGTAATTATAGCTACAATAGTAGGAGTGCCAATGTATGCAGATATATTTGGAACATTACCAATTGCTGAAGCTTTAGTATTAAAAGGTGTTGGAATCGGAACTGTATTAGCATTTATGATGGCTGTTACAGCACTTAGTTTACCTTCAATAATTCTATTGAAGAAAGTTGTAAAACCCAAATTGTTATTTACTTTCGTTGGGATTATAACAGTTGGTATAGTAATCACAGGATATTTATTCAATATATTTGGATATTTATTTATATAAAAATAAAAGGAGAGATTAAAATGGAAATTAAAATCTTAGGGTCAGGTTGCCCAAACTGTATTAGATTAGAAAAAACAGTAGTAGAAGCATTGAAAGGATTAGGTAAAGAGGAAAAAGTGGAAAAAGTAACTGATTATGTTGATATCGTATCATATGGCGTAATGAGTACACCAGCACTTGTAATTGATGGGAAAGTTATCTTTTCTGGACAGGTTCCGAGTCTTCAGAAAATTACAGAATACTTAAAATAGGGTTATAAATATGAAAAAAATAGTAGCATTTGTTTGTGTTCATAATAGTTGTAGAAGCATTATGGCTGAAGGATTTATGAAAGTTCTTGGTTCTGACATATTTGATGTATATTCTGCAGGAACTGAAGAGTATGATTCTCCAAAACCAATGGCATTAGAAGTAATGACAGATATTGGAATCAATATGAGTCATGCGTCTTCAAAATTATTAACTGATATACCAGAAAAGCTTGATATCTTAATAACAATGGGTTGTGGTGTAGAATGTCCTTTTGTCCCTACAAAACATCGAGAAGACTGGGGACTTGATGATCCTAGTGGAGGACCAAAAAAAGGCTTTGAAGAAACTAGAGATATCATTAAGGAAAAGATAGTAGATCTTATAGCGAGAGTTAAAAGAGGTGAATTGTAATGGAACAAGAGAGAAAAATATCATTTTTTGATAAATACTTAACATTATGGGTTATTCTTTGCATGATTCTAGGAGTAGCTATTGGAGAATTCATTCCAGGTATACCATCATTCTTAAATAAGTTTGAATACAGCAATGTTTCAATACCAATTGCAATATTAATATGGCTTATGATCTATCCAATGATGATGAAAGTTGATTTTAAAAGTATAGTAAAAGTAAAAGAAAATCCTAAAGGATTATATGTTACATGGGTTGTAAACTGGTTGATTAAACCATTTACGATGTTTGCAATAGCATCTTTCTTTTTCTTATTTGTATTTAAAACGATAATTCCTGTAGATTTAGCACAGGATTACTTAGTTGGAGCTGTATTATTAGGAGCAGCACCTTGTACTGCGATGGTATTTGTATGGAGTCATTTAACAAAAGGGGATCCAGCTTATACGGTAGTTCAAGTAGCTACAAATGACATTATAATTTTAATATTATTTGTTCCTATTGTGAAAATTTTACTTAACTTGACTTCAGTATCTGTTCCTTGGGGAACTCTGTTGTTATCAGTAGGACTTTTTGTTGTAGTACCTTTGGGTTTGGGAGTAGTAACTAGAACAACTGTAATTAAAAGGAAGGGATTAGATTTCTTTGAGAATAATTTTATTACGAAATTTAGTAATATTACTGTAATTGGTCTTTTATTAACTTTAATAATTATATTTTCATTCCAAGGCAGTGTTATATTGGAAAATCCACTTCACATTGTATTAATTGGTATTCCATTAACAATTCAAACATTCTTAATTTTCTTTATAGCATATGGAACTGCAAGATTTTTAAAACTTAAACATAATGTGGCTGCCCCAGCTGGAATGATAGGAGCATCAAACTTTTTCGAGTTGTCTGTAGCGGTTGCTATAGCTGTGTTTGGAGCATCTTCACCTGTGGCGTTAGCTACGATAGTTGGAGTATTGGTAGAGGTGCCAATTATGTTAACATTGGTTAAAATAGCAAATAATACCAAAAGTTGGTTTGTTTTTAAAAATTAAATTACTTAGGGAAAGAAGGGCATAATATGATATTAAAAGAAAGTGAAAACAAGTGCGAAGATAAGGAAAGCGAGGAGTAAAAATGGAGATATATGATTTAATGAAATTAGTAGAAGCGCAAGGATATGAAAACAGAAAAGTCAATGTTTTTTACCAAAATGACTTAATTAAAATAAGAGTCATTGTTCTTGAGGCTGGCGGAAAAATTCCAGAGTGTCAGATGGATTCATTTGTGATGTTCTACGTGATTAAAGGAGAGGTTGTCTTATTGAGAAATGACGAATCCTCAATATTAAAAGAAAACCAAGTGTTCATCACTGAACCTGCATTGCTCTCAATGGAA
>JAAOXY010000050.1 GCA_018221065.1 Candidatus Aenigmatarchaeota archaeon
AGGATCTTTTGTAAACTTTCTTATTGTAAAGTTACTTCCCTTTCTTGCTATGTCTGTTCCTAATGTTGACTGTACTCTACTCCCATCTGGTAAAGAACCATTTACCAAAGGTTTTGCAACAGAAACAGTCTTACCACATCTTTGTGCAAGTTTGTTTACAAATGTGTCAAGTTCGTCAGCAGTATCAAAGACTACATTCGTCTTCACACTTCCGATAACAGGATTTCTATGATAAATATAAATTGGTATTCCAATACCATCACAACTAACATCTTCTATATCAGCATCTTGCATCAATGGTTCTATTTTTCCTAATCCAATGAAATCTCTTTCAATAAAATATAATATATGAGTTCTCTTCTCTGGTGTTAAAGATGCTGCCATAAGGTTTACAGTTTCTGAAAATTTATTCCCAAGAAAATCTTTTGCTTCACCTTTTTTCAATGTAGTAAAGTCAACATCTAATTTTTCCACTAAAGAAGTTTTTATATTTTTCAATAATTCTCTTTCAGATTGAGAAAGTTCAGGTTCCACAACTTTATACAATAATGCATTGTCTGCCCTGGACCATTTGATATGTGAATAAGCAATAGGATTTCTAGATCTTGCAGGTATTAGAGGATATACAAGATTAACAGTTGTAGGATCAACTTCGGGTCCTTTTTTTCTTCGTATGAAAGTTTCTTCCTTAGGTTCTTCTTTTACTTCTTCAGGTTTTTCTGGCTGCTGCATAGGAATTCCAACAGGATAACCATAAGGAGCACAAGGAACACATTTTGCATCTTCATCTTCTTCAGCATTTAGATTCTTGTAGCCATCAACAGCCGCATTGAAGACGCTCCCAAGATTTACCTTGTCAGTTGGTTTTTTCAGTCTTATCTTTATCATGACAACATTACCCCAGTACCATCGCTTTCTATTCGAATAAAGCCTTTTGTGCTATATAATATTTCATTGGCCGTAATATTAATGCCGTACAAACTTTGACTCGCACCGATTGAAAGATCATTTGTGCAATTCAAGAGCAAATTATCACCTACAGTTATTCTGTAAACACATCCAGACAACGACGTAGGTATATCAAGATCATATATTATTGTACTATTACTTGCTTGGGCATCTTCAAACACGTTTATTATGGATCCTCTTATCATTTCAGAAGTTCTAATCAGTTGAAGTTCAGAAGAATCTTCTTGCATAGTCTCATTCATGCCAAAGAAGATGAAATAGACTGCTATAATCATCGCAACTCCTATTGCAAAGAAAAAAACATATTCAATAGTCAAATACTGCCCTTTCATACATTAATTTAGTAAGAACTAGCATAAAAAAAGCTATTGGAAGGTCAATTTTATCCGAATTACTGTTTTTCCTTGGTATTCTGTTATTCCGGTCTTCTCTATTATTATAATATCTGGTGTAGACACCTTACTTCCCTCAGTATACATATCAACAATATAATCATTTCTCTCAGGATATGTTAATTCTATTCTCAATATATTCCCATCCAATATTTCTCTTATACTTCCAAGAGAATCAGTTCTTGTTATGTTTATCCAGTAATTTGGTAATCCTATAGTAACAGGTGTTTTGACTTCAATAGCATCATTATATTCAGAACCAAGCAATCCAATAGTGCCATCTATGTTATAGTTTATACTTTCGCTTCCACCATGTCTTATTACACTCTGTATACTAGAATCAAGTTCAAACATAAAATTTTCTGCAGTCATGACCTTTCCAGAATCAACATTTTGTTGAAATATACCAGAACTCCATGATATTGCAGCCATGAATAAGGCTAATCCAATTAAAAAAAGAAGAATAAATGTAACTACCTCGGACTGTCCTTTTCCAATAACCTTCATAGATAGTTTTTTTAAAATCTACTATTTAACTACAGCTAACCGTCACAGTCTGTTGATATCCTTCTGCGATAGTTGATCTAAGTGTTGCTGGACCTGGACACATAGCTTCAGTATTGTTTTCAATAATGAATGCTGTTGTTGTAAATTGTCCTTCAGTCAAACTTCCTGTAGGACCACTTATTACTGATGATGGTATTCCATTCAAATAGAATGCGACATCATCAAGGTCAATTGTTGTTATACCAGTGTTTCTTATCGAAACAGAAGTACTATTTCCACTTAGATATCTTGCAGATTCAATCGAGAAAGACGCTTGTAATTGTTGACCAGTTCTATCTATTGCACTAGTTCCACTTTCTGTCAATGTTTCGAATATATTTGTGAACCAAACATATGACATTGCAGCTAAAGCAACTGTAATCATTAGTATCAATACTATTGCTATTACTGCTGATACTCCTTTCATCTTTTTCTACCTCCTTTCTTAACAGGTCCATCATAGATGTACATCAACATATTCACAGTTAATAACTGAACAAGTATCAAAACCATCAAAAGAGCATTTGTAAAGATTATTGGCTCTCCCGGATTCAATGCAAATGCAGTCATCGTTACTAAAGATGCTAAAACTAGTAATGCACTAGCAGCTGTTAATCCTATTCTAAAAATTTGTTTAAATTGCAACTACATCTCCCCTCTTTTTCTAAGTTTTAATCCTGGGTAAGCAGAAGCAAGCCTTGAAATTGGCGTTCCTGCTCTCATTTTCCTGTTTATGTTGTCTAACGAATCCAACATTGCTTGATTACCTTCGATAACTTTTTTATTTTGATCTGCCATGATTTTTAATTGTTCGACCAAAGGTCTCATAGCTTCAGGACCAGGTGATGAGACTTCATCTCTTCCTGCTGCTTCAACAAGTGACAAAAATCTTCTCATTGTTTCTGTCATGTCTTCTATTTTTGGAGGAAGTTTAGCAATCTCATTTCTTAGTTCAGCGTCTGCATTAACTATTGTATTTACTATTTTTTGATTTGTTCGTATCATCTCAACTATCTGTGTTATCAATGTTTGTAACTGTGGTATAGAACCAGCTTTTTCCAAATGTTCCATCCTTCTCTCTATTCTACGAATCGGTGTTATTGGAATAATTTCATAGCCTTTTCCAGTTTCTGAAATTTCAACTTCTTCGTCTGTCATAAAAGAAGTTTTTGCGTGCTTCTATATAAAAATTCCTAAAATGAAGAAAAAAGGGGAATAGTTTAATATTCACCCATTCCAGGCATTCCGCCCATTGGTGGCATTCCACCAGGAGGGCCAGCTGATTTTGATGAAGATACAACATCATCTATTCTAAGTATCAACTCAGCTGCTTCAGAAGCAGATTTTATTGCTTGGGTCTTTATCTTTATTGGTTCAATGACACCAGCTTCTTTCATGTCTATTACTTTTGCAGCAAATACGTCAATTCCATATGTTACTTTACCTTCATCGTGTGCTGATCTCAAACTTACTAACATGTCAATAGGATCAAGGCCTGCATTTTCTGAAAGTGTTCTTGGTATTACTTCCATTGCTTCTCCAAATGCAGCAACAGCAAGTTGCTCTCTTCCAGAGAACTGTTGTGAATACTCTTTCAATGCTTTACCTACAGCAGCTTCAGGTGCTCCACCACCAGCTACTGCTTTTCCAACTTCTAAAGCTGAAGCTATTCCACCAACAGCGTCTTCCATTGCTCTAGAAACTTCTTCAACAACATGTTCAGTACCGCCTCTTACTAATATTGAAACAGCTTTTGGATTATTACAGTCTCTTACAAAAATCATTTCTTCTCCAGCAATCTTTTTTTCTTCAACTACTCCAGCTTTTCCTAGATCACTTTCTTCAATGTCAGAAAGGTTTGTAACAACTCTTCCTTGTGTTGCTTTAGCAAGCTTTACCATGTCTGATTTTTTTACTCTTCTAGCAGAAAGTATTCCTCTCTTTGCAAGATAATGTTGTGCAACATCATCAATACCTTTTTGACAGAACAATACATTACATCCTGATGCTACTATCTTTTCAACCATATCTTTCAACATCTTTTCTTCTTGATCTAAGAAAGTTTTCAATTGTTCTGGGGATGTTATCTGTATCTGTGCGTCAGTTTCTGTTTTGTTTATTTCTAAAGAAGAATCTATTAATGCAATCTTTGCATCTTTTACATCTTTTGGCATTCCCGAATGAACTATTTCTTTGTCAATTATGATTCCTTTTATCAATTCAGTATCTTCAGCTGATCCACCTTGTTTCTTTTCTGTCTTTATGTTGTCTCTGTCAATTTCTATTTTTCCATTTCTTTCAACAACAATAGATTTTACAGCATCAACAGCTATTCTTGCCAACGGTTCACTAGATCTTTCAGCACTTTTACCAGTCATAGCAGTAACAGCTATTTTGATTAATGTTTCATCGTCTTGTGGAGTAACTGGTTGTGCTATACTGTCAAGCACTTGAAGTGCTTTTTCTTTAGCCAATTTGTAACCCTTTGTAATAACAGTAGGATGTATGTTTTGATCCAATAGATCGCCTGCTTTCTTCAATAGTTCTCCAGCCAATACAGCTGCTGTAGTTGTACCGTCACCCACTTCTTCATTCTGTGTCTTAGCAACTTCAACTAGCATTTTTGCTGCAGGATGTTCAATTTGCATTTCCTGCAATATTGTTACACCATCATTTGTTATGACGATATCTCCTAGAGAATCTACAAGCATTTTATCCATTCCTTTTGGACCTAATGTTGTCCTTACTGCATCTGCTACAGCTTTTGCAGCAGCTATGTTAGCATGTTGAGCACCTTTGCCCATGCTTCTTAATGTACCTTCTGGCAACACCAATATTGGTTGTCCGCCCATTTGTCCTTGCATCATTTTATATTACCTCCTCTATACTAAAAATTATTAGTGGTAAAAATATATGTGTATGTAAGTATATTTAAA